>NZ_JADBSA010000390.1:0-2811 GCF_020246945.1 Microcystis sp. M113S1
AGATAGATGGTTTCCTAGTTCTAAGCGGTGTAGTAATTGCGGGTATATTGCTGAGAAAATGCCGTTAAATATTCGAGAATGGGACTGTCCAGACTGTGGGACGCACCATGACCGAGATGTTAACGCTAGTAAAAATATTTTGGCCGCAGGACTTGCGGTGTCAGTCCGGGTCGCGACCATAAGACCAGAACAGAGTAAAACTGTTAAGGCAGGTGCGAAAAATCCTTCAGGAAAGAAGCAGAAACTCAAATCGTGAGGTTTGGGAATCACCGTCCGTTTACGGCGGTGAGGATGTCAATCAGCCAACTATAATTAATAAGCGACGGGAAAAAATCTGGTCTATTTTACGCTCTATGAGGTATTCTACTCGGTGTCCTTCAAAATTAGATTGATTGCTCGAATACTTTAGCCATGAAAAAACTTCTTTCTCTCGCCACCATAACTGTGCTCTTTTCTGTTTCTTTTGGGTTAACCTGGATGAAGCCGGGAAGTGCCAACGACGATGCCAAAATTGAGGCTCGTATTGCTGCTTGGGGTCGCAATTGCAAAAATTCCGTTGTTTCCCATATGGGAAGCGACGTTTCGATGTCCGATATTAATGTGACTCTCGGCGCAACACTTCAGTCTTCTATTGATGCGGGAGAAACAACACTCCAAGATATCAACCGAGGTGGATTAAGCTACAATTGGTCTGTGCCGAAGAAAAAAGTCTCTGGTTACTGTAATACTGACGGGAAAGGCAATGTTACAGAGTTTAAATTAGACTAAACGAACCAAGAGATTTCTTAGGGTGCGTTCCCCACTGCAACTCCGACTATGCAACTAATCGACGAGGGGGAACGCACCTTACTGATTGATTGATCTAATTGTTTATAAACTCTATGGATTAAGCGAGGAAGAAATTAAAATTATTGAAGGGAGAGAGTAAAAAAAGAATAGAAATCTCCAAAAATCTGTAATAAGGACTAGAAGGAAAGGGGTTAATTTTCGGTGATTGCTATCAGATTACAACATCTGCTCGAAAACTTGACAGACGCGGGGTTGAAAGCGCTGACGGTGTTTTATTTTTAAAAAAGGGCGCATAAATTCGAGATAGCGGGGGTATAAACCAGAAGTATCGATGACTCGAATTGATCGCAATGTGCCTAATTCTAATTCCTTTTGAACCATCAATTCGGAAATGCCAGCAGCTGCCAAACTATTCTCGATGATTGCCTTGACCATTTCTCCCGTATTTAACAGCAAAGTCACCTTTAATGTCCGTAAATCGATGCCCCAATTCTGTAACGCTTCCTCGAATCTTTGTTGAGTTCCCGAACCCGATTCTCGCATTACCCAAGGGGTTTCGACTAATTCTGGTAATTCGATCGCTTCTCTTTTATACCAAGGATGAGAACGTCCGACAATAATTAATAGGCGATCGCTGCCGACGATCTCCTGTTCTAAACAATGTGTTAAATCACTCTTGACTTCTCCCTCGATTAATGCTAGGTCAAAACGTCCGTTAGCCGTACCCAGACAGATTTCTTCCGTATTAGCTA
Organism: Microcystis sp. M113S1; assembly: GCF_020246945.1. NCBI lineage: Bacteria > Bacillati > Cyanobacteriota > Cyanophyceae > Chroococcales > Microcystaceae > Microcystis > Microcystis sp. M113S1. Next base: position 1,542 of record NZ_JADBSA010000390.1, read on the forward strand.
GGGTGCAATTGATCTTAATTGCCGGATAGCGCTCCTGAAAATCGCTAATTTTTGCCGGGAGCCAATAGTTACCAATAGTCAAACTCGATCCTAATTGCAGTTCTCCCCGTTGCAAGTCGTTGAATTCCGCCAATCCCCTTTCTGTCAAAGCCACCTGGGTAAGAATGCGTTGCGCTTCTAATTGCAATAAACGTCCTGTTTCCGTGATCTCGATGTGACGACCGACGCGATGGAATAATTTCACCCCGTATTCACTTTCTAGGGAGGCAATGGCGGCACTCACGGCCGGTTGGGTGATATATAAAGCTTCTGCTGCTTTGGTGAAGTGGAGATGTTCAGCAGTCGCTAGAAAGATTTCTAGTTGATCTAGGGTCATTCTGGCCATGGCAATGGGTTTTTTGTCTCTATTGGTCTTTCCATCATTTTAATTTATTAAATCAACAAGAAAGAATATTTGATTTTATTAATGGCTCTTTCTAGAGTGGAAGTAGGGCGATCGAGACCAGAAGAGCCGATTAAGAAAAAAATCCTATGACTACCATGATTACTGCCATATCCACAGCAATAGCGGCGTTTATTGCCACTAATCTCGATGACATCCTGATTTTGACGATTCTTTTTACCCAAGTCAACAAACTTTTTCGCCGTCGTCATATCGTTATCGGTCAGTATTTAGGCTTTATACTGCTGATTTTGGCGAGTTTAACCGGCTTTTTCGGGAGTTTCTTGATTCCGGCTCAGTGGATTCGTTTTCTCGGCCTGTTGCCGGTGGTTTTCGGAATTCGGAGTCTCTGGCAGCGAGAAGAAACCGAGACGGATAATCATCTGGAGGTGGCTGTAGAATCAGCACCGTCTTCTCCTTTGGCGGCCTGGTTTTCTCCTCAAACCTGCGCTGTGGCGGCAATTACCATCGCCAATGGCAGTGATAATATCGGCATTTATCTGCCTCTGTTCGCTAGTAATGCCTGGCCAAATTTAGTCACTATCGTCAGCGTTTTTCTGATCTTGGTGGGTGTTTGGTGTTTTACTGCTCATCAGTTGACTAAATTACCGGCGATCGCTAATTTAATTAGCAGTCACGGTAGCCACTTTGTCCCCTGTGTGCTGATCGGTTTGGGTGTATTTATAATCAAGGAAAGTCTTCCCCTCGCTTTCTTGGCCTTATCCTTAAGCTATGGATGGGCGCTTCTCCAGCAGCAACCCAAATCTATTTAGGGTTTGCGGCAAAAAGTTTGTTGGTGGGGGTTGGGGGTTGGGGGTTGGGGGTTGG
>NZ_JADBSA010000391.1:0-2901 GCF_020246945.1 Microcystis sp. M113S1
GGCCGAATTTGAAGTCTTTTCTGAACGAAACCCCCTACTATCTGTGGTCAAGGTTCAGTTTTTAGCTTGGTTATCGCTTTTTCCATTGTAGCTTAAAGCCGTCGTAAAACGACGGGGTTTTAACCCAAATTTTCGATAACTTTTTACTGTTTACTGATCACTGAAAAAAGCTTCCCTATTCCCCAGAAGCATTAGGATCGATTTTGAGAACTAAAACCCCTAAAGGTGGTAAACAGAGATCGATCGAGTAGGGACGGCTATGATAGGACCATTCCTCCGACCATTTACCGCCAAGGTTGCCCATATTACTACCGCCATATTTACCCGCATCGCTGTTAAAGATTTCCTGATAAAAACCGGGATGAGGTACACCAACGCGATAATGGCTGTGGGGTTGGGGAGTAAAATTACAGACCACCACCACAAACTCCTGCCAATTTTTGCTCCAGCGCAGGAAAGAAACGACGCTATGACTATTATCACTACAGTCGATCCACTCAAAGCCATCCTGACCAAAATCCTGGGTATATAAAGCAGGTTCACTCTTATAGGTGGCGTTCAAATCAGTGAAAAAGCGTTTTAGCTGTTGATGGGGTTGATACTGCAAAAGACCCCACTCCAAATCACCCCAAACATTCCACTCACTCCACTGGCCAAATTCCATGCTCATAAACAGGGTTTTCTTGCCGGGGTGGGTAAACATATAGCTAAATAATGCCCGGACATTGGCGAATTTTTGCCACTCATCCCCCGGCATTTTGCCAATCATATTACTTTTGCCGTGAACCACTTCATCGTGGGACAAAGCCAGCATATAATTCTCGCTGTGGTTATACCACATACTAAAAGTGACATTATTTTGATGGAATTGACGGAACCAAGGATCCATGCCGAAATAATCGAGCATATCGTGCATCCAGCCCATATTCCACTTCAAATTAAAGCCTAAACCGCCCATATAGGTGGGCCAGGACACCATCGGCCAAGCGGTGGATTCTTCGGCAATAGAGAGAATTCCGGGGAAATAGCTAAAAATTACATGATTGACTTGACGCAGGAATTCAGCGGCCTCTAAATTTTCCCGGCCACCGTACTCGTTAGCCACCCATTCCCCATCTTTACGACAATAATCGAGATAGAGCATGGAAGCCACCGCATCCACGCGAATGCCGTCAATATGGTACTTATCGAACCAAAAAAGAGCATTAGCGACGAGGAAATTTCTGACTTCGTTGCGACCGTAGTTAAAAATTAAGGTTCCCCATTCCTTGTGTTCCCCTTTGCGCGGGTCGCCGTGTTCGTAAAGATGAGTACCATCAAAGAAAGCTAACCCGTGGCCATCTTTGGGGAAGTGACCGGGGACCCAATCCACTAGCACACCAAGGCCATTTTGGTGACATTGATCGACAAAATACATGAAATCTTCAGGATTGCCGTAGCGACTGGTGGGGGCAAAATAACCCGTCACTTGATAACCCCAAGAACCATCAAAAGGATGCTCGGCGATCGGTAATAATTCGATATGGGTGCAACCTAATTCTTTAACGTAGGGAATTAGTTTTTCGGCCAACTCGTAGTAACTCAAAAAGCGCGCCCCAGTGTTCCATTCCGACACAGGAACCGGTTCCCCTTCCCCAGAAAGTAAACGGGGGGGTTCGGCACTAGAAGTGTGCAGCCAAGAACCGAGGTGTAATTCGTAAACGGAAACCGGTTGAGTTAAAGGATCGCTATGGCGGCGTTTTTCCATCCAATCGCTATCATCCCAAGTATAGCTATCTAAATTGGCCACGATCGAGGCGGTTTTCGGGCGTACTTCTTGGGCAAAACCGTAGGGATCAGATTTTTCGTAAATATGACCTTCCCAATTTTTGATCTCGTATTTATATTTAGTGCCAACACCGATTTCTGGGATAAACAATTCCCAGACCATATTATTACGTTTCCGCATTTGGTGATCACGACCATCCCAGTTATTGAAATCACCAATAATCGAGACGTTGCGGGCATTAGGGGCCCAAACGGCAAAATAAACCCCTTTAATACCCTCGATTTCGGCTAAATGCGCCCCTAATTTTTCATAAATGCGATGATGGTTGCCCTCCCCAAACAGATGTAAATCAAAATCGCTGAGTTTGGCAGAACGGAAGGCATAGGAATCATAGATTACCCGTTCCTGTTCTCCCTCGTGGATGCGTAATTGATAATTGTTCAGTTCACCGATATCGATGACGCACTCGAAAAAATGGGGATGATAAGCGGTCTTCATGGGATATTCTTGTCTTTGGGACGGTAAAATAACCCAAGCGGCCGTGGTTTTCGGTAAATAGGCTCTAACAACCCATTTATTCACTTTTCCTTCTTTTTCTAGGGGATGGGCCCCCAAAACCTCAAAGGGATCGTGATGGAGGTTGTTGACGATTTGATGGACTTGTTCGGGGGATACCACTATAGACATTCAGTTAACACTCTTGACATCTACAATACTTATAGCAAGGAAATAGTCATTTTTTTGTTGCCTTCTGGGAATTCTCAAACTGATGGTATTGTAAAGTTTCAATGCAAATATAGTCATATATAGCCAGGCATGGTAATATATAGACAGGAAACTATCAGACTAGGCAAAAAAAACAAGAATAAGTTATCGAACGGCTTGGAGGTGGTGGAAACAAGGGAATTTAACAGGCTATCAATTGCCTTCGGGTACAACTATCATAACGGATGACAACCCCTCAAAACCCGACGCTGAGTTAAAAGACAACTGATAACAATGTTAGTAGCAGAAAGACACATTATCAAGAAAGGACATCGATTTTGGGCTGAGATAGATAATTTATCTTGGCAGTCTAAAAATCTCTACAACTCAGCCAATTATTTAATCCGACAAAACTTCATTTATGGTCA
>NZ_JADBSA010000392.1:0-5409 GCF_020246945.1 Microcystis sp. M113S1
AACATCATTAGAAAAGTAATTCCTGATGTCATTGACCAGGGAATAAAGGGTTTGCCGTTTAATCCTGTAGTGCTTGACCCACTACGAATGACTAAGCTTTCAGACTTTTAAGTAAGTTTGAGTAAGTTTAGTTGAGCGGTAAAATGAGTATAGACGACCACCGCTTATCGATCGCTAAGTAATTATGCGTGTATTTGTACTACTTTTTAACGCAGGCACAGAAAACGAAGGTATCCACACCATTCAAATGGGAGCTATCAATAAGGTGTTGATGTTTGAATCGGAAGATGATGCCACCCGTTATGCTCTGCTGTTAGAGGCACAGGATTTTCCGACTCCCACGGTAGAGAAAATTGATTCGGAGGAAGTGGCAGAATTTTGTCGCGACGCCGGCTATCAAGCGGAAATGATTGAAGCGGGTATGTTGGTAATTCCCCCCGAAAGCAATGCCGAGGAGTTGGATTGGCAAAAAGAGGAAGTCCCCCCCGCCGAGGAGGAGTTTTCCGAGATTCCCGATGCGGAGTTAGACAGCATCCGTCGTCGTCTAGAAGGACTTTTGTAATAAACCTCTTGTAAAAATCGAAAATTGTCCTGCTTGGTTAGGAGACAGGAGACAGTAGCCAGTAGTCAGGAGTTCGGAGTCAGAAGACAGGACAATAAATCGGCGTTGTTCCCTGTTCCCTGTTCCCTGTTCCCTGTTCCCTGTTCCCTGTTCCCTGACCACTGATAACTGATCACTGATCACTGATCACTGAATATGACAACCGTGGGGGAATTGGGCGAAAATTTGGTGGCGGATTGGTTGCAATTACAGCAATGGCATATCCTCCAGCGTCGTTGGCGTAGTGCTGGCGGTGAAATCGATTTAATCGTCTTGTCTAAATCTCAGGCGACTCTCGCTTTCGTCGAGGTTAAAACCCGCAGTGCTGGCAATTGGGATTTAGGGGGCAAATTAGCGATCAATGACCGTAAACAAGGGAAAATTTACCAAGCTGCCCAGATATTTCTCGCCTTTTATCCCCAATGGTCTGATTTAAGCTGTCGCTTCGATGTGGCGTTAGTTAGTTGTCAAAAAAGTTCTCTATTAGCTTTACCTGAGTTTTCCCTTGATTATCCCTGTCAGCTACAGGCAGGTTATCAATTGCAATTACAGGAATATCTCGTGGCGGTTTTCTAAAAACACAATAGGCCCGCCTAGGGAGGCGGGCTTCATCTTGTACAAACGATATGGACTCCTAAAAAATTAACGGACTCAATACAATAGAGGTTTACAGAACCCACAACAGTCTATCTGTCAACTATCAAGATTCCTCAGTTTACCGACTCAGGTGCTGATTACGGCTCACTCCATCTGTCCTATATCGAGCAACAGAGGCGAAACCATACTTTACTTTACAAACTTTGAGAATCTGCGTCCGATTTAGCTGTTGCGTTGATCTAGAGCAGGTGGCACAGGCTCTAGGTCTTTTTGCCTGGAAGGAAGTTGAGTCGCTTCCTTTGTGCCTTATGTTTTTAAGATAACACGTTTGTCAGGACTCGATCGACCTTGTGATTAAAGTTTACACTTATTGATTTTTAGCAAAAATTGCCGTTACAAAACTATATATAGGGTCGGCTGAAAAAGTTTTTCCTAGGGGCAGGGTGTAGGGTGTGGGGTGTGGGGTGTGGGGTTTTACTTTTTAAACAGGATTTAGTATCACTATAAGTGGGAGAGGGTCACAAATAGAAGAGGAACCCAAAAAATGAGTCTAAAACTTTACTTTTTGCGTCATGGCGAAACCACAGCCAGTCAAGCGGGTAGTTTTTGCGGTCGATTAGACTTGCAACTAACCCCGGCCGGCTATGAAATGGCCAAGGATTTCGCTCTTGTCTATCGAGATGTGCCTTGGACAGGGATCTATTCTAGTCCCCTCAAGCGCACCATGGCCACGGCCACCCCTTTAAGCGATCTCTTAGGTATTCCCATCCACAAACGGGAAGGATTAAAAGAGATTGCCTACGGCCAATGGGAGGGAAAAACCGCAGCCGAGGTTAATCGGGAGTTTCATGATGATTATGTGCGCTGGTTAGCAGATCCGGGCTGGAATTCTCCCACAGGGGGCGAAAAAGGCATCGATATCGCTCGCCGCAGTTCGGAAGTATTAGAGGAAATCGACCATAATCACGATGATGGCCATATTTTGATCGTTTCCCATAAAGCAACGATCCGAATCATGTTATGTTCTCTTTTAGGCATTGATATCGGCCGTTATCGCGATCGAATTGCCATGCCCGTGGCCTCGGTGACGATCGTCGAATTAGCCGAACACGGTCCCCTCTTTCAAGTCATCGGCGATCGCTCTCACCTCCGCAATGACCTGCGCTTGCGAGCGGGAACCTAACCAGTCAACAGTAACCAGGAAAGCTCCGGATTTGGTCTCCTGAAAAACTATGTGCTTGATGTTATATTTTCTACGACACGGACAAACGGCCTATAGCAAAACGGGAGGATACTGTGGTACTCCAGAAAATGACCCCGGTTTGACTGCCGAAGGCATCGAAATGGCCGAGGAATTCGCCGATGTCTATCGTTCTCTACCTTGGCGTGCGGCCTACGTCAGTCCCCTACAAAGAGCTATTCAAACCGCTAAACCCCTCTGTGAAGCGGTGGGACTGAAATTAGAAATCCGCCAGGGATTACAAGAGATCGGTTATGGTCTTTGGGAAGGTATGCACCCCAACGATATTGACGATCAATATCATGATCTCTATGTACGCTGGTTGACGGATCCGGCTTGGAATGCCCCCCCCAACGGGGAAAGGGGGATCGATATCGCCCGTCGTTCGGCGGCCGTTTTGGAGGAAATCGAACACACCCACAGTGATGGCAATATCCTGATTGTTTCCCACAAGGCCACCATCCGGATCATGCTCTGTAGTCTGATGGGTATCGATGTGGGCCGTTATCGCGATCGGTTTGAAATGCCCGTGGCCGCTGTCAGTATCGTCGAATTAGGCAGTCGTGGCCCGCTTTTCCATGGCATCAGTTTACGTTCCCACCTCAGTGAGTACCTGCGTTCTCTCCCCTGCACCTAATCAGTGATCAGTGATCAGTGATCAGTGATCAGATGTGAGTTTTCAGTTCACTGTTTACTGTTTACTGATCACTGAAAATACTCCCCACTCCCCATTTATGCCCAAAATCCATCAGTTTGAACTATTACCTTCCACTAATACTAAAGCTTGGCAATTATTAGAATCGGGGGAAAATCCGCCTTTTGTGGTGATTGCTAGTCAACAAAGTGCCGGGAGGGGACAATGGGGACGGGAGTGGATTTCTGAACAGGGAGGATTATATTTATCTTTGGCGTTAAATCTTGATTTAGAGGTGGATAAATCTGCCCATCTCGTTCTCGCTACAGTTTGGGGCATCGCTCATCACCTGAATTGTCAAGAAATACCCGTTAAAATCAAATGGCCGAACGATTTGGTATTATTAGGGCGCAAACTAGGGGGAATTAACCTAGAAACCCGTATTCAAGGCCAAAACATCCCAGAAGCAGTCATCGGAGTCGGCATCAATTGGGCTAATCCCGTCCCCCCCACGGGCATTAATTTACAAGCTTTGGCTGGCAATAAAATCACCTCGATCGCTCAATTAACCGATCTCACCAGCGAAGCTATCCTATACGGCTATGAATATTACTGTAATTACGGTATAAAAAACCTATTAGCCTCCTATTTAGAACTTTTTGCCAATTTTGGTCAAAAGATAGTTTTCGAGGGCTATCAGGGCATAATAACGGGGGTAAGCGATCGAGGGGAATTAAAAGTTAAACTCACCTCGGACAATGCCAGTAGCGAAATCTATCTACCGGCGGGTAGGGTCAGTCTCGGCTATAATTGAGTCTAAATATTTTTTTGACTAAACTGTGAGAAGTGAGGCCGCCCTATGTATCCTTCATCGGTGATATTGAAACTTTTTCTAGGAAAATCCTTAAAAAAGAAGCTGAGTTTATGCAGTGGTCTCGGTTTAGTAATCAGCGGTCTGATTACTCTTGCTCCCAATGCGATCGCTAATTCTGAAACTGGCAGCGAAACCACGGTGGTGGAAAATGCCGCCCCGACTCTGAAAGCCCCCGTTATCAAAGAAAATACTAATCCTGCCCCCCGTCTGGCTATCCCCGAAAACCATCAAACCGATATGCCTACCCTTGCCCCCCGGGCCGGCGGTAAAAATAATTTTATCGATACTAGAAACTTTAACCCCCCCAGTTCCGTTGTTGTCACCGAGCGCCGCAGTGGTTGCCAAACGATCGCCCAAAATGGTCAACTGGTAGGAGGTAGCTGTAATCTGGCGGCCCGGGCCTCCCGTCGTCAGCCGGTCAGCACTGTGGCCAAACCCTTACCCCCAGTTAATCTGGCCCGGGTACGTCTCAATCCTAATCCAGCCGTGCGGGTGGGACGGCAGCCCCGAAATCAGCCGGTTATCGCTAATAATTCCCTGCGTCGTTATGCCCCCACTCTCGTGGCTGCTAGCGCCCCAGTACGTCTTGCACCCCCGACGGTGATTGCGAGTCAGGTGGTAGCCCTCAATCCCCCGGAATGGAATGGCGTAAAATTAGCTTTGGCCCCGGTGACTCGCGCAGAAGTGGAAGCAATCAGCGAAGCGACCACCTATGAGCGCGCCACCCGTTTAAGTCCCACGGATTCTAACCAAACTCAACGCACCGATTTAATCTTTCCCCTCGCTCTTCCCGCCCAAATTACCTCGGTTTTCGGGTGGCGAAATCATCCGGTCAGCGGGAATCGGGCCATGCACGCGGGTACTGATTTAGGCGCACCGATGGGAACACCTGTATTAGCCGCCTACGCGGGGGAAGTGGCCACCGCCGACTGGTTAGGAGGTTACGGATTAACGGTGATTTTACGTCACCTCGATGGTAGTCAAGAATCTCGTTATGCCCACCTTTCGGAAATTACCGTCAAACCGGGAGAATGGGTGGAACAGGGCGCAGTTATCGGTCGCGTGGGTAGTACGGGACTTTCTACTGGTCCCCACCTACACTTTGAATGGCGACACCTAACCGAACAGGGTTGGACCGCCGTAGATGCCGGTTTACATCTAGAATTAGCCCTCGATAATCTGGTGCAGAGAATGCAAATGGCCGCAGCCACTGACTCTAATCAGAATTGATTGGTCTTGGCTGACAACTATAGCAGTTTTTGGAGCTTAAAAACGCATCGTTGAGCTTTTGCCCAATTGATGCGTTTTCATACATTTGCAGTCTTAAGTAGGGTCTGCTGAAAAAGTTTTTCGGTGGGGGTTGGGGGTTGGGGGATGGGGGATGGGGGATGGGGGATGGGTTTTACCGATTTTCAGGTGGTCAACTACCTAATTTTCAGGGAAAAAGTACCTGAATTTTCCCC
>NZ_JADBSA010000393.1:0-39885 GCF_020246945.1 Microcystis sp. M113S1
TCAGGTGGTCAACTACCTAATTTTCAGGGAAAAAGTCCCGGAATTTTCCCCCTGATCACTCCCAGTCCGGTACTTTTTGATTGACAAAAAGTCTAAAAGTCTTACCCAACAAGGTTTTTAGATTTATTCAGCAGACCCTAATTACTTAGAATCCTTTTGGTGTGAGCAAATGGCTGTCCAACTGCAACAAGCTTTAGTGGTTGCTTCCTATATCTTGAAACAGCGTCTAGCAGGGAAAAAGCGTTTTCCCTTAGTTTTAATGCTAGAACCTCTATTTCGCTGTAATTTAGCCTGTACTGGCTGCGGTAAGATTCAACATCCCCCGGAAATCCTCCGCAATCATCTCACCCCGGCAGAATGTTTCGCAGCGGTGGAAGAATGCGGGGTTCCGGTGGTTTCCATCCCCGGGGGCGAGCCGCTTTTGCATCCACAAATCGATGAAATTGTCAAGGGTTTAGTGGACAGAAAAAAATTCGTCTATCTCTGTACCAATGCCCTGTTATTGGAGAAAAGCCTGGATAAATTTACTCCTTCACCCTATCTTACTTTTAGTGTCCATCTGGACGGTTTAAAAGCACATCACGATCGCTGTGTGGATCGAGAGGGAGTATTCGATAAGGCAGTACAAGGGATTAAAGCGGCGAAAGCGAGAGGTTTTCGGGTTACTACTAATACCACGGTTTTTGAAAGCACAGAACCGCGAGAAATGCAGGAATTTTTCGATTTTCTCGCTACTTTGGGCATCGATGGCATGATGATTTCCCCCGGTTACAGTTATGAGTGGGCCCCGGATCAAGATAGTTTCTTGAAACGGGAGCAAACTAGAGCTTTATTCCGAGAAATTCTCTCACCCTGGAAATCAGGGCAGAAAAAGTGGAATTTTAACCATAATCCTCTCTTTCTCGATTTTCTCATCGGTGAACAAGACTATGAATGCACTCCTTGGGGTAGTCCTAGCTATAGTCTTTTAGGATGGCAAAAACCCTGTTATCTGCTCAACGAAGGTCATTACAAAAGCTTTCGGGAACTTTTAGCAGAAACCAATTGGGATAACTACGGTCGGGCCAGTGGCAATCCTCAATGTGCCGATTGTATGGTACATTGCGGCTACGAACCGACCGCAGCCATGGCAGCTTTTAAACTGGCTAATATGGGACGTGCCATGCAGAGTCTCATCGGAGTCTAGTCCTAAACTGATTCTAACCAGACGGCGGGGACTTGACTAGGGCGATCGGGTAATTGCATCCATCCCATTTCGCACAGACGAATTACCGAACTTAATTTTTCTACCAAAGCGGGATCGAAACGAATCCCGCTATAATTTTGACAGCGCTCTAGGGACTCTCCTAAATCTAGAGCTAGTCGGTCACCTCGCGGTTGAGTTAATTCCTGAAAATAGGCTGATAATCCTAAAATTCTCGACTCTAGGCTGATTTCTTCCCCTTTTAAGCCGTTGGGAACACCGCTACCATCCCAGTATTCAAACTCATGGTAAATAATCTGTTGAATTGGGGCTAATTCGGGCATAGTGGCGAGTAATTGTGCGCCTAACACCGATCTATCCCGCCAAAATAACGCATTTGCTCCCTCTAACTGACTGGCACGCTGTCTAAAAACTTCGATCGGAGCCTCCGCTAGACCGATGCGGTATAATAAACCGGCTAATCGTAAGCGTCGCAATCTCAGGGTGGGTAAATCGAGCAATTGTCCCAACATTTCCGCTAAAGCGGCCACCTGTAGGGAAGCAAGGGGATTATCAATATCTCTTTCATCGACCTTTTGAGCCATTCTTAGAAAAGCTTGCAGTTTATTAGCGGCTAAATTTTTATTTAAACGGGATGCTTGTCCTTCTAAGTCGCTTAATTCTCGCGTTTGTCTGCTGACGGTGACTAACTGCTGTTGACTGGTTTGCAGATAGGTGACAATGCGAGAGACTACTCCCGTTAAATCCGTGGGAATGGGATTAATATTTTGACTAATTTCCTGCTGTTGTCTGCTTAAATCGGCCGCTAGACTGGGATTATAGGGATGCAGACGCTCAATTAAGATCCTAGCGGCTTTTTCGACTAAATCGCGATCAAATGTCCATAAACCGTAGAATTTTCGCTCCGTGTCTATTTGGGGTTGACTATCGGACCGGTATTCTTCTGGGGATAACTCATGACAGAGTACCATGGAGGCGTAATCGGGGGAAAGAATGATTAAATTCCACTCATTAACCAAACTATCGCTATTATCTAAGTTCACTAGCGAAACATTCTCTAAACTGCCGGTTTTATGCTCAGAAAAACCACTATCGGCCACGGCAGCGATCGCAATATGACGAGAAGAGCGAGCGATATCTAAATAGCGCTCTGCTTCCTGTAAATACCATTTTCCCTGTTGAAAGGTGACTAAGACCAGTGGTTTATTTGTACTGTCTGGGCTGCTAGTTTGCAAGATATGATCTTCAAGAGCATGACAGAGGGCCACAAGGGTATTCTTAAAATAGACCCCGTAACTACTGGGTAATCGTCCCGATGAAGCTCTTTTTAACTGTTGTAAGCTGGATTCTACGGTCATAATTTCCGAATATTAGGGGGTTGGGGAAATGGGGAGAAGGGAGAGGGGAGAGGGGAGAATAAATAAAAGCAATCTCCTGTCTCCTGTCTCCTGACGACCGGCTCCTGACTGCCTCAAAGGGGTTTATTCTACCACCCAGGGAGTGATTGCGGGAGTCCAATTAGCTAATTCCGCATCGCTAAACCAGAGACTAACTTCATCTTTGGCAGTCTCTGGACCATCGGATCCATGGATAAGATTGCGTCCGACACTAATGCCAAAATCACCGCGAATCGTACCTGGTTCAGCATTGAGGGGATTAGTGGCACCAATAATTTTTCTAGCGGAGGCAATTACTCCTTCTCCTTCCCAAACCATGGCCACCACGGGGGAGGAGGTAATAAAATCGACTAAAGAACGGAAAAAGGGTCTTTCCTTATGAACAGCGTAGTGTTTTTCCGCTAATTCGCTAGAAACCTGCATCATTTTCAACCCAACCAGCGTAAAACCTTTAGTTTCAAAGCGTTGAATAATTTCCCCCACCAGATTGCGCTGCACACCGTCGGGTTTAATCATTAAGAAAGTGCGTTCCATACTGCCTCTTCAAATTTAGTCATCGAAAAATTGCGTCCGAAACCCAGATTAACCCGGAATGGCATCCTAGAGAATGGCAGAATTTTCGCTTCAATTGCTGAGTTAGCTTGCTGTCCGATTTAGCTAGGGTTTGCGGCAAAAAGTTTTTCGTGGGGTGTGGGGTGTGGGGTGTAGGGTTTTACCGATTTTGGGGTAGTCAGTTACCTAATTTTCAGGGAAAAAGTCCAGGAATTTTACCCCCGATCCCTCCAATGGTCGGCACTTTTTGAGGAAAAAAAGTCTAAAAGCCTTATCCAACAAGGTTTTTAGATTTATTCAGCAGCCCCTAATTATCCTAGACGTTGATTCTGTTTTCGATTCTTATCCCCTAGAAAAAATATGGTAAAAAATGTCGTTTATTTTCTTTTTGTCACCGTTGACAAAATTTCTAAAGCCTCAAGGATAAAACTGATAATTGAGATCAATAATTATGGGAAAAAGTTACTATTATCTTGTTAAAAGTTACTCTATATGTTAAGGTAAGATCGTGAGCAAATTACCGAATCAAAGGCGAAGTGAGAGGGATTTTTATCCTTGGTACTAAAATTAACAATAGGCAGTTTAAATGCAGTACAGCTTATTAACAACTCTAATTAATCTTTTATTAATATAACTTCGGTTGACGGAATTGATAAACATCAGCGATCGCCTGTACCCAACCATTAGCAACGGATTCTAATAATCGATCGCCTTTTTCTTTACTTGCATTAGTAGCATCTCCCATCACTCCACTTTTAGTTAATTCCTTAGTTAACCAAGCAAAGGGTAATTTTCCCTCCATAGTTAACAAACTATTTTCTGGCAAACCTTGAGGATATTCTCGGACGGCCCGCTCAATTTTTACCTGTTCTGGCAGTAATGATAACATAATGCTAGTTTCCACATCTCCTGCATGAATACCGTATTCTAATTCATATTCCGAGAATAATGCAGCCGCATTGTGGGGAACTCGCCAAGTGAAAAAAGGAAATACTAAAAAATCGGGATATTGTTGATGAATATCCCTAGCGGCAATTTCCATAACTTGCGGTTGCCCGCCGTGGGAGTTCATTAATACTAACTTGCGAAAACCCGAACGATAGAGACTTTCAGCTATCTCTTGAATGAGGGTTAATAAGGTTGCTGCCGAGAGGGTAATCGTGCCGGGGAAAGACCAGTGTTCGTTAGATTTTCCGTAGTAGAGACAGGGTAAAGCGAAAGCGGCGATGTTTGTATCTAATTTCTCGAAAGCTTTGCCTAAAACCCCTAAACTAATGGCAGCATCGACGGCAATAGGTAGATGGGGTCCGTGTTGTTCGATCGCACCGATGGGTTGAATAATTACCACATTTTCCTTATCTGGCATTGAATCTATATCTGTCCAAGTAAGATAGGGAAAATAACGATGTGGGGGAATAAAACCGTGCATCATAATTTTATTGGGGGTGAGGGATTATGGTTAGAGGAAAAATTACTGTTTATGTTGTAATTTTATCACTAATTCTTGGCAAGGTTGCCAATCGTCTTTATATAGCATTTATCTTAATGGTGAGGTACGAATTCTCTGGTTTTAGGGAACAGGCAACAGTAGCCAGTCGTCTGGGGATGATACCAAATTAGGTTACACTTCATCTTTATGAGAGCGGAATTTCCGTTCTGCTTGATTTTCTCGGAATACTGAACAGTCGCTTTGTTAATGCGGGTCGTCTGAAAAGAGCCGGTCAAGAATCTCTCAGTCACGAAACCATCTATCAAATGATCTATCAGAACTATCGAGATTGTGGAGAGCATCAAGAATACCTAGGCGGCCAGACGAGGAAAAAGAAAGAGTCGAAGCGGGGGGAAAAGTAAAAGTAAGCGTGGCGCGATTCCGGAGCGTGGCAGGATTGGCCAAGAACAAAACCGCATCGGAAATCAACCCTTGTCACCGAAAAACTTTTCCAAGAGATTCCCCCTGACAAAAGAAAAACCGACCCTTGTGACAAGGTCAAAAAATTTTGTGGACATCAAGAGTCTCGTGAAGAAACTAGGAGCAAATTTTTATTTTACTACTCCTTATCATTCTTGGGAAAGAGGATTAAACGCAGGGTAAGAGTATCTTAAATCCTTGACAAAATGAACTTTATCTGGTTTTCTTCCCCATACCCCACACCCCAACAAACTTTTTGCCGCAAACCCTATGTAACCCTAAAGTTTTATTTACCTTCTCCTACTACAGATTGATAAAATCTTTCTAGACTTTCTACAGAGGTTCGATCGTTAAATACTGTATCGATATTCACTTTAGTATAATCTTTGATTGTTTGTCGCCATTGATTATCTAAACCTAAACGGATAGCAATTTCAATATAGTGATTTTTATCCGTAGCAATTGTCTCGATTATGCCTAATTTTTTCAAGATAGCATAGGAATGTCGTCCGCGCATAAATTCCCCCGGACAGGTAACAACTGGCAGCTGACAGGCAATGGCTTCGAGGGTGGTATTTCCTCCCGACCAACTTAAGTTATCTAAATAGATGTCTGCTAGTAAGTTAAGCTGAAAATAATCATTTTGTTCTAATTGTGGCATCATTACCCCATAATCTTGCCAATTGAGTCCATACTTATTAAAAGCTTGACTTAATCTCGACTGAAAGCAATGGGTCACAAATTCGCTACGATGGCAGATAAAAATAAATTGGCTGTTGGGAACTTGTCGAGCAATTCTAGGAAAAATTTCGTCATTTTCTGGCAGATATTTAAATAAACTTTGACAGTTTAAGTAAATGATTTTATCCTCGGCTAATCCCATCTCTAAACGAGTTTTTCTCTGGGGAGGAAGGGAAGGTTTGGGATAGGCAATACCTAAATTAGATAAGCGAATTAATTTTTCACTGTAGTGATTATCTCCCTCCAGGGGTTCCATTAATT
Source organism: Microcystis sp. M113S1 (assembly GCF_020246945.1). NCBI lineage: Bacteria > Bacillati > Cyanobacteriota > Cyanophyceae > Chroococcales > Microcystaceae > Microcystis > Microcystis sp. M113S1. Next base: position 6,065 of record NZ_JADBSA010000393.1, read on the forward strand.
CACTGGAGATAAAATAATCAATGGTTGGTAATCCTGAGGTGATTGGATGTCCCCAAGTTACACATTGTACTGGAGCTAAACGCAATCCTGCTAGTTGGGTAGTACGAGCATCCATACCAATATCTAAATAAACCAGAATATGTAACTGATTATCTAAAATATGTTGGGCAATTCTTTCCATATTAACTAAATTATCAAACTGATAAAAATAATCACTTTGCTCTTGATATTCTCTCGTAAACTTATCGAAGGTCTTATTAATATCTATTCCATAACAATAAATTTCAAATTGTTCTCGATTTCGCCACTGCAACCATCCTTGAAACAGTTTCGCTACCGTGTGATGACGCAAGTGAGCAGAAATATAGCCAAGGCGAATTTTTCCCGTAGGCATGGTTAGGTTTTTCACCCAATTAGGAAAGTTAACCGAGGCTATTTTATAAACTAATTTCCCATATTTTTTTTGTACTTCTAAATCATTTTTAGCCTGATATTGAAGATAAAAATTAGTTCTTAATCCAATACTTTTCCAAGCATCCTGTTGTTGATTAGTAGAGGTTAAATCAAGATTGGACAAGATATTATCTAACCGTTTCTCGTAGTTTGATCGATATAGCATAATATCTGCTTGAGTTGGGTAAACTATCGGCATTAACCGCATTAATTCTAACTTCAGAGATAGGTGATCGGGAAGATACTCTAAAGCTGATTTAATTGCTTGAATTGCCACCTCGATCGGATAATTATTTTGTAGTAACCAAATTAGGCGCAAATGTAAATCAATATTTTTTGGATGATAGCTAATGCCTTTTTTATACACTTCCAAAGCCTGTTTTTCTCCTTTGATTATGAGATGGCAATGGGCGCAATTTAAATAAAAGTTGCTATCTTCTATTTTAATTGCTAATAATTTTTGATAATAGTTTAGTGCTAATTGATAGAGTTTTCTTTGATAAAAATAATTACCTGAGTAAATATCGGCAATTTGTTGGTCAGCTTGCAGGATTTCCCAAAGGGAGAGATTTTGACTAATTTCTCCTCTATCTCCTGCCAGTTGTTGGGCAGTTTTATAAGCATTTTTTGCTTCTGTCCAAGCTTGTTTAACTAAATAGACATTGCCTAAATTGATATAAAAAGGATAAAAATCCGCTTGGCTATTAATTCCCTGCTGATAGAATTTTTCGGCTGACTCTAGCTGACCTAATTGATAAAATAAATTACCCAGTTTATTATAAGCATCGACAAAATTAGCATTGAGATCGATCGCTTTCTGATAAGCTGATAAAGCTATATCTAAACGGGATTGTTTTTCTAGCACCATGGCCATAGTATAATGATATAAGGCTTGATCTTCCTCTAATTCTATGGCTCGTGCTAAACAGTTAAAAGATTCTGTTAGTCGGTTAATTATATAGTATAAGTATCCTAAATCGTGCCAGATGTAAGCTAATTGTTCACGCCAAGATAAAATTCTTAAGTAAAAGTCCTCAGCTAAAGTATATTCTTGCCGATTAATTGCCTCTTGCACCTCTTGAAGACAGGAGTTTATCACCGTCAGGGCATAATTTTCTATTTCTTCATCCCCTTCTATTTCTTCTAATTCTAGCCACTGGAGATAGATTAATTTAGCTTTGGCAAACTGCCAGCAATCGAGATTTCTAATTATCTCTTTTTTGAGGAGCATAATTAAATCTTGACTAGACTCTGATTGTAATAGCCAAAATAACCAAATTTCTTGCGCTGTTGCTTGCTGCTCTAGCAGCAGATAAGCTAATCCCAGATAGGGATAATAATCAGTCACTGGCGGTTCATCCGCGAGTGCTTGTTGACAAAATAACAATAATTGATCATGGTCTCCCGATGCTAACATTAACTCGATCGCTTGTTGGTTATCACTGTTGATCATTATCTTTGACTCTCGTTGCTCTAATTCCACAATACCCTCGATCAAGCTTCGGGTAACATCTTGGACTTATTGAACTTAACTAGCGATAGATTTAGAGATTTATTGGCTCTATTAAGGCAGAAAATCCTTATTATACCCTGATTTTCCACTATCTACCGCCCTAGCTGGACAAATAATTTCTCGTGCAGATAAGAATTATTCTCAATAGCTGTATAATGGGAAAAGACAAGCCAAGAATCTAGCAATGAACGATAAAATAACCCGTAGAGTCTTTCTAGGCGCAGGAACAGCCACCTTAGCGGTAGCAGTGGGTCAATTAGGGAAAATAAACGAAGTTTCCGCCCAAACTAAACAATTAAACCTCTATTCCTCCCGTCACTACAACACCGACCGACGATTGTATGACAACTTCACCCGACAAACGGGAATAAAAATTAACCTCGTGGAAGGGGAAGCAGACCCATTAATCGAACGGATTAAAAGCGAAGGCAGCAATAGTCCTGCCGATATACTCCTGACGGTAGATGCGGGGAGACTATGGCGCGCCGACCAACAGGGAATTTTTGCCCCCGTCAATTCCCGCATTCTCACCCAAAGAATTCCTGCTAATTTGCGTCACCCCAAAGGTCACTGGTTTGGGTTTAGTAAACGCTTGCGGGTAATTATGTACAACAAAGACAGAGTTAACCCCAGAGAAATCGATTCCTATGCAGATTTAACCAATCCCAAATGGAAAGGAAAAGTCGTCACCCGGTCATCCAGTAACATCTATAGTCAATCTTTTACCGCTTGGTTAATCGACATCCAAGGGGAAACGGCCGCAGAAAAATGGTGTCGGGGATTAGTGGCTAATTTTGCCCGTCCACCCCAGGGTAATGATAAGGCACAAATCGAAGCTGTAGCCGCAGGAATTGCCGATTTAGCCCTAGCTAACACCTATTACTTAGCGGGGTATGCCGAAGAAAAAGACCCCGCTAAACGGGCAATTTATGACCAAGTAGGCGTAATTTTCCCCGACCAAGCAGGCCGCGGCGCTCACGTTAATATTAGCGGTGGTGGTTTAATTAAAACCGCTCCCAATCGGGAATCGGCAATTAAATTTTTAGAGTATCTTTCTAGCAATGAAGCACAGAACTTTTTTGCTAAGGGTAATCGAGAATATCCCGTCGTTCCAGGGGTTGCTTTAGACCCTTTCCTGGCAAAACTCGGACGCGGTAAAGAAGATACCGTTAGCGTGGCTAATTATGGTCCTAATTTAGCCAAAGCAGTACAGGTAATGAATCGCGCCGGTTGGAAATAAGTTATCAGTTATCAGTTATCAGTTATCAGTTATCAGTTATCAGTTATAAGTTATAAGTCCCAATAGCTAAAAGCTGATTTAAGATATGAATCTTCTTGTGTGTGGTTTTTAAAACCCAGAACCAAAATAACTTTTGGATACGATGCACACTTGGCATTCATACCTCGATTCAGCAACGCCACTGATGACTGATTACTATTCACTGATGATTGCTATGTTAAGGCAATTGAAATAAAACCGAGAGATTATTAGCTGGCATAGGAATTACTTCTAACAATTGTAAACCTCGATCGCTCGCTTCTTGCACCACATCTTCTAAATTCCTAACTCCCCAAGCAGAGTTTTGAGAACGGAGAGAAAAATCAAAGCTTTCGTTACTAGGAGAAGTATGTTTTCCCTCTCGTTTATAGGGACCATAAAGATAGAGAATTCCCCCCGAACTGAGAATGCGACTCGCTCCCGTCATTAAAGCTAAACAAGCGGACCAAGGAGCGATATGAATCATATTAATATTAACAATGGCATTAATAACGATATTTTCCGTCTCTACAGCCCAAACTGACTGATGAACATCGATAAATAGGGGGCGATCGAGATTAGAACTAGGACAATAATCGCACCAACTGCGAATACTATCTAGAGCCAGAGGGTGACAATCCGAGGGAATCCAACGACAAGGAGCAAGACGAGGAGCAAAAAAAACAGCGTGTTCACCCGTGCCGCTAGATATTTCTAAGATATTCCCAGTCTTCGGTAAAAATTGGCTGATAACTTCTAAAATCGGCTGACGATTGCGTTCTGTTGCTGGAGCGTATTGACGTAAATCAGACATAATTAGGGTTTGCGGCAAAAAGTTTTTCGGTGGGGCAGGGTGTAGGGTGTAGGGTGTAGGGTTTTACCCATTTTCATGCAACAGGCAAAAGGGGGAATAAATAATCAGTTTTTAATAACAGGATTTAGTATGACTACGGCGTTTCTCCTAAAGATGAAGCGTAACCTAGATCAGTGATCAGTGTCAGCTTTTTTCTCCCTTCTCCCCTCTCCCTGCTCCCCAACTCCCACTCTGCAATAACTACTGGCAGCCAGAAATACGTTGGGTTCCTATCATACTTTGTGCTTTTTGTCAAAAAAACTTTTTCTTTGCAATAAAACTACACAAAAAAAAGATCATCGTTGCCAGTGAAATTGACTAATTTACCCGTCTTAATTAGGATCACCTTCTAGGTGTGGCAAGGGTTTCAACCATTGCTGCCTAAAAAAGCACAGAATAGCCCACTATGAAATTCTATCAAATCGCTGTAACCATTGTAACATCGTTGTTAAATAAAAATCTTTCTCAATTAATTTTTAAGAATTTATAAATATTGCGGAATGTTAATTTAAATATTCTCAAGTTTTTGGAGTCAATAGATAATTTTTGCTTATCTTTGGCGAACATTGGGTTAGGAGTCAGTATTCTCCGAGTCAGCTTTTTTCTCCCTTCTCCCTTCTCCCTTCTCCCTTCTCCCTTCTCCCTTCTCACCTCTCCCTGCTCCAGAAAAATATTAAGTTTTGTTAAGAAGTTAGTGACAAAAGACCAGCTTTAATCTCTATTATCGTAGTAAGTGGCTTTTGACCCGAATCAAGCCGGTCAAGATAAATAGTAACTTTTGCCCATCATCAAACAACGATTGTCAGTCTAACTAAAACAGTCGCTGTGGCGATGCCCTCGTGATCAATTCCTATGTCAACCCTGGTTATTGTCGAATCCCCCACCAAAGCTCGGACGATCAGTAATTATCTGCCTAGCGGCTATCGAGTCCAAGCCTCCATGGGCCACATCCGCGATCTGCCCGCCTCCGCCGAAGAAATTCCCCCCGCCCACAAAGACAAATCCTGGGCCAATTTAGGCGTGGATGTGGAGAACGATTTCGATCCCCTCTACGTCGTCCCCAAAACTAAAAGTAAAGTCGTCAAAGAATTAAAAGAAGCCCTCAAAGGAGCCAGCGAATTGATCCTCGCCACCGACGAAGATCGGGAAGGCGAAAGCATCAGTTGGCATCTCTTGCAGGTACTCAACCCGAAAGTTCCCACCAAAAGGATGGTATTTCACGAAATCACCAAAGAGGCAATCCAAGCCGCCCTAAAAAATTGTCGCTCCATCGACGAAAATTTAGTTCACGCCCAAGAAACCCGCCGCATACTCGATCGCCTCTACGGTTATACCCTCTCCCCCCTACTCTGGAAAAAAATCTCCAAAGGGTTATCCGCCGGCCGGGTGCAATCGGTAGCCGTGCGTCTGCTAGTGCAACGGGAACGGGAAAGACGAGCCTTTAAAACCGCCAATTATTGGGACCTAAAAGCCACCCTCGAAAAGGACAAAAATCAATTCGACTCGAAATTAGTGACCTTAAACGGTCAAAAAGTGGCAAATGGGAGCGATTTCGATGCCGACACCGGCAGACTGCTACCCGGTCGCCAAGTCACCCTCTTAGATCAAGCCACCGCCACCGCCTTAAAAGAACGCATCCAAGACAAAATCTGGCGAGTTAGCAACACAGAAGAAAAACCCACCCTTCGCAAACCTTCCCCCCCCTTCACCACCTCCACCCTACAGCAGGAAGCTAACCGGAAACTGGGCATATCAGCCCGGGACACCATGCGAATCGCCCAAAATCTCTACGAACAGGGCTACATCACCTATATGCGAACCGATTCGGTGCATCTTTCCGATCAGGCCATCACCGCCGCTCGCAATTGTGTAGAACAAATGTATGGTAAAAATTATCTCAGTCCCCAACCCCGGCAGTACACCACCAAAAGCAAAGGCGCACAGGAGGCCCACGAAGCCATCCGGCCCGCCGGTAGCAGCTTTCGCCTGCCCCGGGAAACTGGCCTGAGCGGACTAGAATTCGCCCTCTACGACCTAATCTGGAAACGTACCGTCGCCTCACAGATGGCCGATGCCCGTATTACCCAGATCGCCGTTAATATTCAGGTAGAAAATGCCGGATTTCGCTCCTCCGGTAAAAGAATCGACTTCCCCGGCTTTTTCCGCGCCTATGTGGAAGGTTCCGACGATCCCGAAGCCGCCATCGACGACCAAGAAATAATCTTACCCGCCCTCAGCGTCGGTGATACCCCCAATTGTCGGAAACTAGAAGCGATTAGCCACGATACCCAACCCCCCGCCCGTTATAGCGAAGCCTCACTGGTAAAAACCCTCGAAAGTGAAGGAATCGGGCGACCCAGCACCTACGCCACCATTCTCGGCACAATTATCGATCGCGGTTATGCCCAAATGCGGAATAAAACCTTGATTCCCACCTTTACCGCTTTTGCCGTGGTTAGTTTGTTAGAAAATCATTTCCCCGACCTGGTAGATCCCAAATTTACCTCGAAAATGGAGGAAACCCTCGACGATATCGCCACCGGTTCCGCTCAATGGTTGCCCTATCTCGATCGCTTCTATCGCGGCGAAAAAGGGCTAGAAAGCCAAGTCAAAGAGCGCGAGAGTCAAATTAACTCTAGCACCGCCAAATCGGTGATTTTAGAAGATTTACAGGCAACTATCAAGATCGGCAAATACGGTCCCTATCTGGAAGTCTCCCGAGGCGATGAAATCCTCACCGCTTCCATCCCGGCCGATTTAACCCCAGCGGATCTGAACCCGGAACAGGTGGAAACCCTGCTGCGACAGAAAACCGAGGGTCCCGATAAAATAGGTCTTCATCCCGAGACTGGAGAGCCGATTTATCTGCTGGTGGGTAGTTACGGACCCTACGTCCAGTTAGGAGATGTCAGCGATGACAACCCCAAACCGAAACGCGCCTCCCTACCCAAAGGAGTCAAACCAGAGGATGTCACCCTCCCACAAGCGGTGGGTTTATTGGCACTGCCGCGACTACTGGGAACCCATCCCCTCACCGGAGGCAAAATTAAAGCCAGTTTAGGTCGTTTTGGCCCCTATATAGTTCAGGAACAGGGTAAGGAAAAAGAATATCGTTCCCTGAAAGCCGGGGATGATATCTTAACTATAACCCTCGATCGAGCTTTGGCTTTATTAGCTGAACCGAAAAAAACTCGCGGCGCTCGTGGTTCTACCAAACCAGCTTTAAAAGAATTGGGTAAACATCCCGACGATGGGGAATTGGTGGGATTGTACGAAGGTCCCTACGGAGTTTATATCAAGCACGGTAAAACTAACGCCAAGATGCCGGAGGGAGAAACGGCCGAAACCCTGACTCTAGAGCAAGCTTTAGCGGCACTAGCGGCCAAGACAACCACTGCCAAGAAAACCACTACCAAGAAAACTACTTCTAGCACCACTAAAAAAACTACTTCCCCAGGCAGTAAAACCAGCAAAAGTAAGACGGTTTAGCGATTAGTGGTGGGGCGATTTTCTCCATGGTTAATTCCTCACCTGATGCGAGGACAAATCTGGCTGGCTTTTTTGTCTTTTGCACCACTTTGAGCGGGCTGCTCAAATACCCCAAATTCCCTACTGTAAAGCAATCGCCATCGCTTCTTGGGGAATTTGCCGGTAAATTGGTTTTAAAAATTGTTCTATGGCATCCGATTCGGGGGCAGCGAGGGGAAAATTGCCTAAAATGTCGAGAATGGTTTGATTTTCATTCCCCGGCGTGATGACAACGAGGGAGGGGTCTAGTTCTTCATCGTACTGCCAAAAGCGATCGATAGGGCTGTCAGGGGCAGTTTTTTCGACTACTGCGGGGGTTTCACTGACTGCTAAAGGTTGATTATCAGAGGAATAGGAGCGTTTTTCCCGTAAAGCTTCCAGAATTTGGCTTTTGGTTCGGCCGCGCAGTTGCAAAAGCAGGAAGGGATCGACAATAAAACGATCACCCAATTGATAGTATACTGCTCCTATATGTTTGCAGGGGTTGGCTTGATCGGGACAGGTACAACGAGAGCGAATATCAGCTAGGGAAAAGGGAAATAAATTCACCCCACTATCGATAAAAACACGCTCGATATTATCGGGCATTTGTCCCGTGAGCAATTGAGCGGAATAAATGGCCTTTTTGGAGAGAAGCTTAATAATATAGTCCCATTCTTCATCACTAAAAGCGACTAGGGATAAATCCACTAGATAAGGTTCGGATTCACTGCCTTGTACTCTAGCAATAACTTGCGAGTCTTCAAAGTCAATACTTAAAACATTGCCCTCTCTGGCGTAAAGTCTAGCTCGTTCCAAGCGTTTTTTAAAGCGATAGGAATCGAGTAGTTCTAGCCATTTTTGTACCCACCAAGCTTGTTCTGTCATTTTTTATTTACCCTACAGCTTATCAGCTTCGTTACCAACAAAAACGCCAATTCAAAAAGGAAACACATCAGCCTTAAGAGTTGACAGAGAAAGGCTCATCAGGTATATTCTGATCTTTAACAACAACAAATCAGACCCAAAAACGAACCCCTCAACATCTTAACATAGAACAAAGAAACTTGCTCTACCAACTTGGCCAAGAGGTAAATTTATCTCAACAGCAAATAGCCGTCTTGCCTGGATGTGATCAAAGCAAGACCAGAGCGAGAATTAATACTAAATCCTGTTTAGAAAGTATCGGAGAGCAGGCAGCGGGAACGGAGTTGAGAGTTGAGAGTTGAGTGAGAAACTAGGAGTATATTTTTATGAGTGCGACTCCTTATCATTCTTGGGAGAGGGGATTAAACGAGCCGACTAATGGACTAAGCTAAGACGGATTTAAATCCCTTATTCTTAGATTAGCCGAATCTCCCCCCCCCGGAAGTCGGAAAGTTGGGGGGAGTCTTGCCTCTTGCATAAGTCCCTCATCTCAACAAGCAATTTAAATTACGAAAAGCTTAACAATCGTCCTCGAAAATCTCTTGACTATCCTAGCCCGAATGAGATATGCTCTGATAGCTCAGACAGTGATGCAATTCAGACTTGAATTGGCGTATTATAGATGTCGAATTGGCTACGCCTAAAAGTATTTATTGAAGAAGCTTTCACAAGATGTACACAGAACCGAGGATTTCAGGCATGGGGACAGAACACAAAAATCCAAAATTAAATTGTCAGAAATTAGCAGAAGTATTTTTATCAAATCCCTTAATTGAAGATTGCTATTTTATGATACGGGAGGGTGAAGTAGTCGCCTATATCGTTTCCTCTGGAGCTTGGAATTATGAACAATTGTCCTCCGATTTAGAGTCTCAGTTACCGGATAATCTTCTACCTAATATCTATGTGCAAATTTCCAGTTTACCCTTAACCGATAGAGGTGATGTCGATGAAACTGCATTAAAGAATATTGAAATTATCGACGATAACCAAGTTCAGGAAACAGAAGAAAAACTACGCTCTTTGCCAGATATCGAGCAAGTTGCCGCCGTCATGACTTCCAAAAAAGTTAAAATTTTACCCCTACATCTATCCGACTTATTGCCCTTAAAAATAGAGAAAAAAAATGATAATCAAAAATATGAAACCTCGATTCATTTGGGGATTCACACTTCTAACACTCAAGCTGGAATCAGTCACGGACAGCTTTTAGAAGAATCTGGACTTCAGCCGAAAACCTTGGCAGAAATCCTCCAAAAAGCTGCTGAAAATTATTCAAATAAAGGGATTATTTATATTCAATCTAATGGATCAGAAGTTTTTCAATCCTATCAACAATTATGGGAAGACGCTCAACAAATACAAGCCGGATTACAAAAGCAGGGTTTACAAGCTCAAGATAAAGTGATTCTTCAGCTATCGGAAAACTATGATATTATTTCCGCATTTTGGGGGTGTATTTTAGGGGGATTTATTCCGGTTATTATTTCAGTGCCACCCAGCTATAAAGATTTTAATAATGAAATTCATAAAATATGTCAAGTTTGGCAGTTGTTAGATGACCCTATTATTATCACAAATCAATCCTGTCAGCAAGAGATAAAATATTTAGAGCAATGGTTGCCTAATCAAACCTTAAGCTTGAGTTTTATTGAAGAATTAAAAACTTATTCTCCCCATCAGCCTCCTATTAGTCAACTGGATGATATCGCGTTCTTTAATCTAACATCAGGCAGTACAGGAATACCGAAATGTATTGCATTAACCCATAAAAATGTGATCTCTCGTGCGCGAGGAACAAACATCATTTGTGAACATCAAAACGACGATGTTATTCTTAATTGGCTTCCTTTTGATCATATTGGCAGTATTTCAGACTGGAATATTCGCTGTGTCGAGTTAGGATGCCAAATGGTTTATGTTCAAACTGAATATATATTAGGTCGTCCTTTGAATTGGTTAGATTTAATTAATCAATATCGAATTACCCATAGTTGGGCTCCTAATTTTGCCTATAATTTGATCAATGAAGCTTTAAAAAAAGAACCCGATCAAAATTGGAATTTAGATTGTGTCAAATTCTTTTTGGCAGCGGGTGAAGCTGTTTCTGGTCAAGCAGTTGGAGAATTTATTAACACCCTTCATCTTCAATATAATCTGAAAAAAACGGCGATGCGTCCTGCTTTCGGGATGGCAGAAATGGGGTCAGGAATTACCTATTATCAACCTACAGAACAACAGCCATTACTCTTTCATACGGTTGATAAATCCTCCTTGAATTCTTCCTTAAAACGAGTTCATCCTGAACATCCCAATGGTGCAACTTTTACGGATTTAGGATTACCCATTCCGGGGATATCCATTAGAATTGTTAATACTGATAATTCCCTATTACCAGAAGAAACCATTGGTCATTTACAAGTTAAAGGAGAACCGGTTTCACCGGGGTATTATAAAAACCCAGAAGCGAATCAAGACGCTTTCTTAAAAGATGGCTGGTTTAAGACAGGAGATTTAGCATTTATTAGTAACGGTCATTTAGTTATTACCGGAAGAAGTAAAGAAACCATTATTATTAATGGAGTGAATTATTATAGCCATGAAATTGAAACTGTGGTTGAAACCATTGACGAAGTAGAAGCTTCTTATACTGCTGCTTGTGGGGTTCATGATCCTAGTAATAGTACCGATAAATTAGCGTTATTTTTCAGTGCAAAAACCTTTGACCACCAGCATCTAGCAGAACTTCTGAAAAAGATTAGACGAAAAGTAATTAACAGTTTTGGCGTTAATCCTGAATATTTAATCCCCTTAAATAAAACTGAAATTCCTAAAACTTCCATTGGTAAAATTCAGCGATCACAATTAACAAAACGGTTTGCGAACGGAGAATTTAATTCTATTTTAAAAGAAATAGATCTTTTGTTAGAAAATGCTAATACCCTTCCTGATTGGTTTTATCGGAAAGCTTGGAAACCTCGCTCTCCAGTGAACTTAAAACCCGAACTTTCCAAGTATTGTAGTTTAATTTTTCTGGATTCCTTGGGTTTAGGAGCATCTTTAGCAGAAAAAATTCAAGGGCAAAACTTACCCTGTATCACGGTTTTAGCAGCAGAAGAATTTTCTCAAATTAGTCAAAATTGCTATACCCTCAGACCAGGGACAGCCAACCATTATCAACAGTTAATGGCATCTTTATCCGAGCGAAAAATTATCCTTGGCAATATTATTCATCTGGTAACATATCAAGACTATCAAGGAGAAATTTTAACAATTGAACAGTTAGAAAAAGCACAAGAGCGAGGAATTTATGATTTATTATTTCTCGTTCAATCTCTGGCTAAAATTCATGATTTGAACTCAAAAATTCAATTGCTATTTGTTTCTAGTTATAGTCAATTTGTCATAGAAACCGATGAAATTGCCTATGAAAAATCTCCAGTTTTAGGACTGATCAAAACCCTAGCTAAAGAACTTCCTTGGTTAAATACTCGTCATGTTGATTTACCCCTAGATAACCCTGAAATTAATGTCAGTTATCTGCTGCAAGAACTATCTGTTTTATCCAAGGAAAGAGAAATTGCCTATCGCAACGGTAAACGTTTAATTGCAGGTTTAGAAAAAGTCAATTTACTGCAACATAACCAACAGGAATTACCCTTTAAATCAGGGGGTATTTATCTGATTACCGGAGGACTAGGAGGGATTGGCAGACAAATTGCTCAGTATTTCCTCAAAAATTATCAAGCTCGTTTACTATTAATTGGAAAAACACCTTTACCAGAAAAACACCTCTGGAGTGAGTACCTCAAAACCGAAGATCAATTATCCTTAAAAATCAAAAATCTCCAAGCTTTAGAAACTCTTGGGGGACAAGTAATTTATCAAGCGGTAGATGTGGCTAATTTCACTGAAGTTAAACAGGCTGTAGAACAGGTGAAAAAACAATGGCAAGGAGAACTAGATGGGGTGATTCATCTGGCTGGAATTTACAAAGATTGTTTACTTCTGGAGGAAACTCAAGAAGGTTTAGCGACAATTATTCGCCCTAAAGTAATAGGAACTTGGGTTTTACATCAACTCCTCAAAGAATCTCAGGGAATTTTTATTAGTTTTTCCTCCTTAGCTAGTTTTTTTGGAGGAGCGGCTTTGGGTTCCTATGCGGCGGCTAATAGTTTCCTCGAATCTCTGAATAGCTATCAAAAATCTAAGAATTTGTTCCCCAGTTATTGTTATAGTTGGACAACTTGGCAAGAAACTGGGATTAGCCAGGGTTATCAGATGCAATATATAACCCGTTCTCAAGGGTATTATGATATGACGGTGCAGCAAGGTTTAGACTCATTTCTAACGAGTTTATATCACAATCAAGGACAATTACTGATTGGTTTAGATGGGAGTAATAGCAAGATTAACCGTTTTACCTCTTTGTCTGAAGGATGCCAAAAGTTAACCGCTTATTACACCCGTAAACCTACAGTTCAATCGCTCAATCTACCTAATTATGTGAGTCTAAAAGATAGATTTGGAACGTCCTATCAATGTCCCCTGGTTCAGCGACAATCTCTCCCTATCAAGGACAATGGAGACATTGATAAGTGGCAATTACTCAAGGAACTCCAAGGCAAAGAAAATAACGAATTGATAGCACCCAGAACGGAAACGGAACGTCAAGTTGCTAACATTTGGCAAAAGGTGTTAAATCTATCTCAAATTGGAGTTAATGACAATTTCTTTGAACTAGGAGGACATTCTTTGCTGGCGAGTCAAGTAATCTCTCGTTTACGGGATGTTTTCTCGGTAGAATTGTCGTTGCACAGGTTGTTAGAATACCCAACCGTTGCCAGTTTAGCTCAAACGATTGAGGTGCTTAATGTAGCCCAAAATACCAAAAGTGCATCCAAAAGTGGTACAGTCATGACAACAGCCTCAGAAAATTATGAAGAAGGAGAATTATGAAAATAGCTTAACTAAAATTTAAGCTTTTCAGAACCCTTTTGGGAAAAAATGTAAAAAATTGTATCCATCACTAAAATTTATCATCCAGAATATGATATAAATAGCTTCGGTTTAAAATAGTCTTTTTATGGAGTATGTAAGCGGTTGCTCTCATGACAACTGATTTTAACAATAACCACCGACTCCCCGCCATTGATAATTTTTGTTTGGTCTATAGTGTTTATTCTTTGAGGATACTTAAATTTATGAGAACCGTTGATTATATCTCTAACAGTAGCTAAAGCTAGAGCTACTGAACTCAGCCAAACATCACCCCCATTCCAGAAATACCAGAACATTAATTAGGAAAAGGATACTATTAATGAAAGTCGCAGAATTTTTATCTTACTTAAATAGTTTAGAAATCAAGCTTTGGCTGGAGGAAGAAAAGTTAAAATATCAAGCTCCCCAGGGAGCGATGACACCGGAAATTAAGCAAGAAATCGGCACTAGAAAACCAGAAATTCTTGCCTTTTTAAGAAGTGCAATAACCCCGTCTAAGACGTTTGAATCTGTTATATCTCCCGTTGCCAGAACTGAAGATTTACCCCTATCTTTTGCTCAACAGAGAATGTGGTTTCTCTATCAGATGGATCAGCAAAATTCTGCTTATAATGAAGCTCTAACCATCCGTTTAACGGGACGCTTAAACATTGACATTTTAGAGCAAACGATTAATGCTATTATTCAACGCCATGAGAGCTTACGGACAACCTTTCCAATGGTTGAAGGAAAACCCATTCAAAAAATTGCTCCATTTCTGAAGATTAAATTATTAGTTGTTAATTTAAAAGATATACCCCAAGAGCAAATTGACAAACTGATTATTGAAGAACTACAAAAACCCTTTGATTTAACTCAAGCTCCCTTATTACGATCTACTCTTTTTGATTTGGGATATGAAAATTATATTTTAGTCAACGTTTTCCATCATATTATTATCGATGGTTGGTCAAAAGGCATTTTATTTAAAGAATTATCTGAATTTTATCAAGCATTTTTATCCAATTCAACCGTAGATTTACCCGAATTAACCATACAATATGCCGATTTTGCCGTATGGCAAAGACAATGGTTGCAAGGTGAAATCTTAGAAAACCAATTAAATTATTGGAAAAAACAATTAACGGCTGCTCCTCTTTTATTAGAACTTCCCACTGATAAACCCCGTCCAGCTAATCCCAATTTTCGAGGTCATAGTATCTCGTTTCAAATTAACTCAGAACTCACCGAAAAACTAAAACTTCTGAGTCAAAAGTCAGGGGCGACTTTATTTATGACCTTACTGGCTGCTTTAAACACTTTACTGTTTCGTTATAGTGGTCAGGATGATATTTTAATCGGAACACCCACGGCCAACCGAAATCGACAAGAAATTGAACCTTTGATTGGTTTTTTCGTCAATACTTTAGTGTTGCGGAATTCCCTAGAAGGAAATCCAGCTTTTTCAGGATTATTACAGCAAGCTCGCAATGTTGTTTTAGAAGCTTATGCTAATCAAGATGTACCCTTTGAGCAGGTGGTTGATGCGTTAGAAATCGAACGAAGTTTAAGTTATAATCCCTTATTTCAGGTCATGTTTGCGCTGCAAAATGCCCCCCTCAATTCTTTAGAATTACCCCATTTAAAAGCTCAATATTTAGCCGTTAAACACCAGAGAATTAAATTTGATCTCAGCTTAATTTTAGAGGAAATAGAGACGGAACAAGGCTCTTATTTAGAAGGTTTTTGGGAATATGATAGCCACCTATTTACCGACGAAAGAATTACTCGCATGGTGGGTCATTTCCAAACCTTATTAAAGGGAATTGTAGCCAATCCTCAACAAACCGTCAGGGAATTACCTTTACTGACTGAATCGGAAAAACAGCAATTATTAGAAGAATGGAATCAAACTCAACAAGACTATCCTCAAAATCTATGTATTCATCAACTATTTGAAGCGTGGGTAGAACAAACACCAGATGCCATAGCACTAATTTTTAAAGGTGAACAGCTAACCTACCGAGAACTAAACAGCAAGGCGAACCAATTAGCAAACTATTTACAAACCTTGGGGGTAAAACCAGAAACACTGGTGGGCATCTGTATCGAACCTTCCCTTGAAATGATAGTAGGGATTTTAGGTATCCTGAAAGCAGCTGGCGCTTATGTTCCCATAGACCCTACTTATCCATCTGAGCGGATCGCTTATATGCTCGATGATTCGCAACTAGCAGTTCTATTGACTCAGGAAAAACTGGTCACCTCGTTACCACAGCATCAAGCACAAGTAATTTGCTTAGATTCCGATTGGAAAGAAATCTCTACCGAAAGTAAAAGTTCCCCTATCACTAGCCTAACACCAGAGAACTTAGCTTATGTCATTTACACTTCTGGCTCAACCGGAAAGCCGAAAGGAGTTCTCGTTGCTCATCGAGGATTGTGTAATCTATCCCAAGCACAAATCAAGCTATTTGACGTGCAGCCGGATAGTTGTGTCCTTCAGTTTGCATCCATTAGCTTTGATGCTTCTATTTGGGAAATTGTCATGGCTCTTTGTGCGGGGGCAAGGCTTTATCTGGGAACGCGGGAAGAACTACAACCGGGACAACCTTTACTGCAACTATTACAAGAGCAGGAGATTACCCATTTGACTCTTGTGCCATCAGCACTCACCGCTCTGTCCAGTGAGAACTTGCCAGCATTGCAGAATATCATTGTTGCAGGAGAACCCTGCCCTCCTTCTTTGGTTATTCAATGGGCTAGTGGACGGCGTTTTTTTAATGCTTACGGGCCAACGGAATCCACTGTCTGTGCTACAGTTGCACAGTGCTTTGAAGACATGGATGTGCTGCCCATTGGTCGTCCGATCGCAAACACCAAAATCTATATTCTTGATCGCTATCTCCAACCCGTTCCTATTGGTGTTCCTGGGGAATTACATCTTGCCAGCGTTGGATTAGCTAAAGGATATCTCAACCGTCCAGAGTTAACCGATTCTAAATTTATTACTAATCCTTTTAGTGAAAAAAGCAGTGATCGCCTTTATAAAACCGGTGATTTAGTTCGTTATGGAAACGATGGACAAATTGAATTTGTGGGTCGCATTGATGATCAAGTTAAGATTAGAGGTTTTAGAATTGAATTAGGGGAAATTGAAAGCGTTCTCAATCAATATCCCCAAGTTAAAGATGCTATTGTAATTGTCAGACAAGATGAGTTAAAAACCAAGCGTTTATATGGTTATTTTATTCCTAAAACGGAAGCCTTAACGTCCCAAGAATTACGACAATTTATACAAGATAGACTGCCAGATTATATGATACCAGCTTTCTTAATTCCCTTGGAATCTTTTCCCCTGACTCCTAATGGAAAAGTAGATCGCCGCGCTTTACCTCTACCCAAAATTAACCCAAATGAATTAGAAAATTATGCAACTCCTAGTACAAAAAATGAACAAATTCTCGCTCAAATTTGGCAAGAGGTTTTAGGACTTAAAACTATTAGTATTAACGATAACTTTTTTGAATTGGGAGGAGATTCTATCTTAGCCATTCAAATCATTGCTAAAGCGAATCAAGAGGGATTAGAAATTACTCCTAAACAACTATTTGGCTATCAGACAATCGCTCAATTAGCCATCCTAGCGGAGACGACTGCTGCCACTGAAATTGACCAAGGATTAGTCACAGGTGAAGTTCCCTTAACTCCGATTCAACAGTGGTTTTTTGAACAAAACTGGCCCGAACGTCATCATTTTAATCAATCTATCTTGTTAGAAGTTCCCAATAATCTACAACCAGATTTATTGAAACAAACTATTTCTAAATTACTCTATCACCATGATGCTTTGCGGTTACGCTTCATTCAAAAAGGGGAAAAATGGCAACAAAATCACAGCGACGATTGCAATAGTTTTGCCTTTGAATTGGTGGATTTATCTCATCTGTATTGCGATGAACAAGTAACCACCCTAGCTGAAATTTCAGAAGTTCAACAACGGACACTCAAGATAGATCAAGGCCCCTTAATGGCGGTGGTTTTCTTCAAATTGGGTGATAGTGGACGATTGTTAATTGTGATTCATCATTTAGCAGTAGATGGAGTTTCTTGGCGGATTATTCTGGAAGATTTAGCCACGATTTACCAACAATTAGAAAGCCAAGATTCTCAGGAACTTCCCCAAAAAACCAGTTCCTTTAAAACTTGGGCTGAAGAATTGCAAAACTATGCTCAAACCCCAGAATTTAACACGCAATTCAAGTATTGGTTAAACCGTGATTTACCCTCGGTTTTCCCCCTTCCTTTGGACTATCAAGGTGAAGCTAAGTCCAACATTGTTGCCCATGCACAAACGGTTTCTTTCACCTTAACTGAAGAACAAACCCGCTTACTGTTACAGGAGGTTCCCCAAGCTTATAATACCCAGATTAATGATATTTTATTGACCGCTTTAGTCCAAGCTTTTAGCCATTGGACAGGGAGTGATAGGCTTTTGCTTGACATGGAAGGTCATGGAAGAGAGAATGTAATTGAGTCCGTGAATTTATCTCGAACTGTAGGTTGGTTTACCAGTATTTATCCCGTCTTTTTGACCTTAGAAAATCTTGATCATCCGGGGGAATGTCTCAAGTCCATTAAAGAGCAATTGCGACAAATTCCGAATCGGGGATTTGATTATGGAATTGGATATTATCTCAACTCGGATTTAACGATTCAATCCCAGTTAAAAAATTATCCAAAAGCTCAAGTTAGCTTTAATTATTTAGGGCAATTTACTGACTCTCAGATAAGCTCTCTAGGCGGAAAATTTGCTAAGGAATCGAGTGGTTCTATTCATAGTCCTTTAGGGCAACGTTCCCATTTAATTGATATTAATGGAATTGTTGTCGGGGGCAAACTAGAAATAGAATGGCAATATAGCGAAAAATTTCATCAAAAAACAACGATAGAAAATTTAGCCGCTGCTTATCGAGATTCTTTAGAAAGCCTGATTAACCATTGTTTATCAGCAGAAGGAGGTTATACTCCATCGGATTTTCCCGATGCGGATCTTAATCAAGCAGAACTAGATGAACTGCTCTTGGAACTCGATTTTTAACCTCAACTTAATGTTTAACCCTCATACTTGATAATAACTATGTCACAGCCTAATCTTCCCAGTGAAATTGAAAATCGTAAAAGCGAACATCTACGAGTTTGTATCGAAGAAGATGTGGAATTTCAACAACTTACAAGCGGTTTAGAAAAATATCGTTTTACCCATTGTTGTCTTCCTGAACTTGACCGCAGCGATATTGAATTGGGGACAACCTTTTTGGGGAAATCTCTAAAAGCTCCAATTCTAATCTCTTCCATGACTGGAGGAACAGAATTAGCCCATTTAGTCAATACTCGATTGGCAATGGTCGCTCAACGCTATGGTTTAGCGATGGGAGTGGGTTCTCAACGCATTGCACTCGAACAACCGGAATTAGCGCCGACCTTTGCAGTCCGTTCTCTGGCGCCAGATATTCTCCTGTTAGCGAATTTAGGGGCTGTACAGTTAAATTACGGCTGCGGTTTAGAGGAATGCCTCAAATTGGTAGATTTATTAGAAGCGGATGCCTTAATTCTCCATCTCAATCCTTTACAAGAATGGGTACAATCGAAAGGGGACAAGAATTTTAAAGGATTAATCGATAAAATTGCGTTAATATGCTCAAAATTACCCGTTCCTGTCATCGCTAAAGAGGTCGGCAATGGCATCTCATCGATGATGGCACAGCGATTAATTGAGGCCGGAGTCGCTGCCATTGACGTAGCCGGAGCCGGGGGGACTTCTTGGGCAAAAGTGGAAAGTCAAAGGGCAAAAGACCCTAAACAGCGTCATCTCGGACAAGTTTTTGCCGATTGGGGTTTACCTACGGCTGAATGTATTACCGCCATTCGTACTCTGAATTCAACCATTCCCTTAATTGCTTCTGGTGGCTTAAAAAATGGCTTAGATCTTGCCAAATCCATCGCTTTAGGAGCCGATTTAGGAGGGTTGGCTCGACCGTTTCTCGTAGCAGCGATTGAATCAGAAGCCGCCGTTGATGAGTTAGTGAAATTTTTAATTGCTGAAATTGAAATTGTTTTGTTTTGCACCGGAAATCCTAATTTATCCGCCCTTAAAAATTCAGGAGCCTTAAAACCATGTTAAAGTTTTCAATGGAATTGTGTTATCCCCAGCCTGATGTCAAAACTTTAAGCGTTGGCACTTTGGGTCCAAAAGAAACCAGCAGCGAACAAACCTTAAATTATCTAATTTCTCAATGGAAATTACAACAGATTTCGGTTAATAGTCATTTATTTGATAGCTTTACAGAGTTAAAGGAATCTTTACTCCAATATCAGATAGATTTGGCGTTAGTACCCCATGCCTATGAAAGAATTAATGATTTCTATATGGAACCAAGTTTTAAACTAGGTTTTATCTTCACCTATCCCACACCCGTTTACGGATTAGCCAAGCGAAAAAATGAAGAAATCATTTTAGAAAATTGCACCCTAGTCACTCATCCCGCTCCTCTTCCTTTACTTCCTTATTTATTACCGTGTGACCTAAATCAAAACAAGATTAAAATCACATTGGTGAATTCTACCAGTGTTGCCGCTATTCACGTTAAACAGGGGTTGGCAGATTTAGCGATTACCAATGAAAATGCCCTCCGAGAACATGATTTAGAATTTGTTTCACAATATGGTAAAATTGAGATGAGTTGGTCTTTATTCTACAAAAAGGAAAACACCATGATTCAAGGTATTTATTTACCTGTGCATACCTAAAAAAGCTACCTATCGGCTCAGAATAGTTGCCTTCATCACATAAAAATAATTGAGAAGTTAAATCTCAATTTCATTTTGAACCTGTACCCTAAAATCATGTCTGAATTTTTCCCAATTCCCAAGTATATTAAACTCAATCCTCATGTAGAATTAGAGGTTTTTCAATGCCAAGATACCATTTTTCAGTTATACGTTATAGCTCCCAATGCTAAACTTGAATCCCACCACCATCCTGAAAGTCAAATTGGCATGGTATTCTCAGGAGAACTGGAACTGTATATTGAAGATGTGATTAAACCCTTAAGACCTTTGCAAGATGTTTATATAGCTGATGGCAATATTCCTCATGGTGCTTTTAATCCTTTATCAGAACCGATGATTGGATTTGATCTTAAACGGATTACCTCTTCTTTACCTTCCCAAGACGTTGTATTAACCCTATCAAACAACCAAGATCAAATCACTCATTTACCTTGTCAATCGGTTAAGGGTTCTTGGTTTGAAATTGTCATGACGACAATTCCTTCCGGTTACTCCATTCCCCCACATCAAGGTGAGCAAGAAGAAATCGGATTTATTTTGAATGGAAAATTAGAAATCTCCATAGAAAATGAAGAACAGTGTTTAGAATATGGTCAAATTTATTATACTCCTTCAAGGGTTTTGAAAAAGGGATATAATTCATCGAATCAAGATATTAATTTGATTAAAATTTTAATTTAGTTCGTTTTAAAATTTTAAGTTTAACCTCAAAATGCTAGTGCAAAGTTTATGGATTTAGGATTAAAAGATAAAGTGGCTTTGATTACGGGAAGTAGTGCGGGAATTGGGTTGACCATTGCTGAAAAATTAGCAGAAGAAGGCTGTCACTTAATTATTTGCGGTCGCAATTCCCAACGCTTAGAACAAGCTTATCAATCTCTGGCTCAAGCTTATCCTGCCCAAGAAATTCTGCGTTTAGTGGCGGATGTTCATCAAGCTCAAGATTCTGAACAATTAATACAGGACTCTTTAAATCAATATGGCAAAATTGACATTTTAGTTAATAATTCTGAAGGAGCTAACTTTGCTGACAATTTAATTGAAAACCTTTCCGATGACGATTGGTTAAACGTTTTTCAGGGAAAATTAATGGGTTATATTCGCTTAACCAATTTAGTGTTACCGATTATGAAAAAACAACATTGGGGAAGAATCGTTAATATCATTGGGACATCGGGGAAAGAGCCATCCCCTCGTTTAGTTAAATCGGGTGTTGTCAATGCAGCTTTAATGAATTTTACCAAATCGGTAGCTAGACAAACTGCCCCCTATAATGTTTTAATTAATAGTATTAACCCCGGCGTTATTGACACCCCTAGACATCGAGAATATTTAGAAATTTATGCCAAAAAGGAAGGAACAACCCCAGATTTAATCCGAGAAGGAATTCTTAAAACAATTCCTATGAATCGGATTGGTACGACTGAAGAATTTGCTAATCTCGTTGTATTTTTAGCTTCAGAATGCGCGAGTTATATAACGGGAATTACTATTCCCCTCGATGGTGGTTTATCCTCGTCAGCATTTTAAATTTAACCCTCCAACATCATCAACAAGCATCATGAACACACAAACTAAACTCTCAAACCAAGCTCTTAACTATTATCCCATCGCAGATAAACAGGTTTTTACCGTGTATTCCTATATTAGTAATAGGATTAATATGTGGAAGACAGAAAGACAATTAAAACAAGAACTTCTCAATAATTCTTCAGTAATCTTTGTTTATCAAATGGGGAAAGTTGGTTCAGTGAGTACCTATTTGACCCTGAAAAAAAAACTACCAGATCAAGCGATTTATCATATCCATAATCTGAATTCAGAACATTTCTCAAAAATTTGGGAAGCAATGCAACTGGATCAACATTATCATGCTTTTACCTTTGGGCATTCCTGTATTACCAAATATTTAAGCGAACATATTGAAGAAATCAAAGGTCAAAAAAGCATTAAAATTATTACCGGAGTCCGAGAACCCATCGCCCGTAATATTTCTTGGTTTTTTCAAATCATTGATTGTGCGTGTGTTTTTCCTGAATTTTTCATAAAATATGAGAAGGGATTAATCACAATGGATGATATTATTAAGAAATTCTGGTCTCAAAATTTTGTCTATGGAAAACAGTATGACTGGTTTGAGGAAGAATTAGAAGCTGTTTTTGGCATTGATATTGCTTCCATTGATTTTCCGAAAGAAAAAGGTTATGCGATTGCGAATTTCCCAGACCGTAATATTGAATTATTAGTCTTAAAGTTAGAGAAACTTGATTCTTGCTTAAAAGAAGCCTTAGAAACTTTTTTGGAAGTTGAAAATTTAAATTGTGAACGACTTGACCCAGCAGACTTTTTAGACGAGAATGACTATCTCATCTATGAGAATTTAAGAAAGAGTCTCACCTTTAGTGATGAATATTTAGAAGAGATTTATGATCAACCATTAGTGCGTCATTTTTACACCGATGAAGAAATTAACAAATTTAAACTCAAGTGGTCTAGTCAACGTTAAAGGTAATTCGTTCTAAGTTGATCGGGTTTCTTGAATCAACCATTATTCAGGAAACCCACCCGATTTTTATTTAATCTATTGGAAAAAAACAATGGTAACACCTCAAAAATCTAACGTTAGTAAAAAAGATATTGAATCCATTTATCCCCTTTGTCCCATGCAGCAGGGGATGCTGTTTCATTCTTTATATAATCCAGAATCAAAGACGTATTTATCACAAATTCAAATCACCTTACAAGGCAATTTAGATATTAATGCGTTCCAACAAGCTTGGCAAAAAGTAGTAGATAGACATAGTATTTTACGGACTTGTTTTGCATGGAAAAAAACCAAACAGCCTCTGCAAGTGGTTAGAAAAAATGTCAGCTTGCCTTGGTTTAATTATGATTGGCGCTCCCATTCTCCCGCCGAACAAGAAACTAAATTTCAAAAATTATTAACCTCTGATAAAGAGCAATATTTTGAATTAGATAAAGTCCCCTTACTTCGATGTCATTTAATTCAATTCGAAGATAATAAATATGAATTCATCCATACCGGACATCATATTTTATTAGATGGTTGGGCAACAGCAATTCTGTTGAAAGAAGTTTTCGAGTTTTACGCTGGATTTATCAACCATCGACCCGTTAATTTACCCACACCTCGCCCTTATCAAGATTATATCAATTGGGTACAACAGCAAGATCAAACCCAAGCCGAACTCTTTTGGCGACAAAATCTTCAAGGCTTTACCTCTCCAACTCCATTAGTCGTTGATAAACCGTTAAATCCTCTTGTTACTCAAAGTAAAAATTATCTTCATCAAAAATCAAAACTTTCTCCAGAAATTACCAGTCGTCTGAAATTACTCGCCCAAGAATATCGCCTTACTCTTTCTACCCTAATTCAAGGAGCTTGGGCTTTATTATTACATCATTATAGTAGTGAATCAGACATTGTATTTGGGGCAACCGTTTCGGGGCGACCGCCCAATTTTACAGGGATTGAATCGATGGTTGGTATGTTTTTAAATACCTTACCCATTCGCATCCAAATTGATCCTCAACTTGAATTATTAACTTGGTTTCAACAATTACAACAAGAGCATTTAGAACGAGAGCAATATAGTTATAGTTCTCTAATTGACATTCAAAAATGGAGTGAAATTCCTGCTCCTCATTCAGTTTTTGAAAGTTTTGTTGTCTTTGAAAATTTACCCTTTAGCGAAAATGATAGTGAGAATTTAGGCGGTTTACAAGTCGGGGAAATGCAAGATTATGGCAATGCTGATTATCCCTTAACCGTTATTGTCACCCCTGGAGAAGCCTTAACTATTAAAATTATTTATCCTCAAGAACGATTTGAAAATGACACCATTGAACGGATGTTAGGTCATTTTCAAACCTTATTAGCAGGAATCGCCATTAATCCCCATCGCCAGATTCAAGACTTACCTCTGTTAACGGAAGCAGAACGTCAATTATTATTAATTGAATGGAATCAAACGATACCAGAAAATCCCATAAAACAGTGCGTTCATGAATTATTTGAACAACAAGCCATCAAAACTCCTTCAGCCATTGCTGTTGTTTTTCAAGAGCAACAATTAACCTATCAAGAACTGAATGAGTCTGCCAATCAACTGGCTCATTATTTACAAAAAATCGGTGTGAGTTCTCAATCTTTGGTGGGGATTTGTTTAGAACGGTCTGTCAATATGGTGATTGCCGTTTTAGCAGTGTTAAAAGTAGGCGGTGTCTGTGTTCCCCTAGACCCAACCTATCCTCAAGAAAGACTTTCTTACATCCTGCAAGACACCCAACTTCAAACCTTATTAACCCAAAAAAATTGTCAATACCTTTTAAACAGTGAAACCATTTCTCAACGGATTTTATTGGATGAACAAGGGTCAGAAATTGCCTTAGAACCCAAGACCAATCTTGACAACCCCGTGAGTTTAAAGGATTTGGCTTATATTATTTATAGTTCAGGCTCTACGGGTGTACCCAAAGGTATTATGATCCTGCATCAATCCTTAACTAATATTATTGAGGATCATCGGGTAAAAATGTCACCAGAGAGGAATTTTTTACAATTTGCTCCCTTTAATTTCGATGTCAGCTATCACGAAATCTTTGCCGCTTTGTGTTTAGGGGGGAGCTTATTTATTGTTCCAGAAGATTCGCGTTTAGACCTTGCTAAATTAAGTCAATTGTTCGCTAAGAATCCAATTCATAAAGCAATTTTGCCCGTTACTTTGTTACAACAATTAATCGAAACCTATAGTGAGGAAACCTACTTATTTGCTAACTTGCGTGAAATTATTTCAGCTGGAGAGCAATTACAAATTACTTCAACGATGATTTCTGTATTCAAAAAACTCGAACATTGTACCCTTTACAATTTTTATGGACCCACAGAAGCGGATCTCGTTACCAGTTATACCTTTGACCCTAATCCTGAGCTTTGGCCGAAGTATATTCCCATTGGTAAACCCGCTATTAATGTGCAAGTTTATATTTTAAATTCCTATCTTCAACCCGTACCCATCGGAGTCACTGGGGAGTTATATGTTGCGGGTGGCGGTTTAGCGCGGGGTTATTTCAATAATCCCCAATTAACCCAAGAAAAATTCATTCCTAATCCCTTTAGCGATAATTCATTGCTGTATAAAACTGGGGATTTAGCGCGTTATTTACCCAATGGAGATATCGAGTATCTAGGAAGAATTGATGATGGGGTGAAAGTTAGAGGTTACAGAATTGAATTAGGGGAAGTGGAAACTATTTTAAATCAACATCCTCAAATTGCTCAAGCTGTTGCTACAGTTCAGGGAGAAACAGCCAGAGAAAAATATTTAGCTGCTTATTTTATTCCCCGTCCAGGTGAAACCATAAACCAAGTTGAATTACGTCATTTCCTCGAAAACTGGCTACCCGATTATATGATTCCCTCTGCTTTTATGGCGATGGAATCTTTTCAACTCAGTCCTAATGGTAAGGTTGATCGAAAAGTATTACCAATACCCGATAAAAACTCCTTATCATTAACTCAAAATTATGTCGCTCCTCGAACTGCAATTGAAGAAGTTTTAGCGGAAATTTGGGCAGAAATTTTAGAAGTCGAACGAGTTGGGATTGAAGACGATTTCTTTGTGTTAGGTGGACATTCTTTAAAAGCGATTCAACTGATTAGTAAAATCCGTCAAACCTTAGAAATTGAAGTTTCTGTGCGCCAACTTTTTAATCACTCAACTATCAGCCAATTAATTCAAGTCATGATTGAATTAGTCGGGAATGAAGAGTTGCTGAATGAAATTGCTGTAACCGTTCAAGAAATTTCCCAACTTTCACCAGAAGAAGTTCAAGCTTTATTATCTCAAAACAAAAAAAAATAAGTCAACCACTCCTGAATTATTAATTACAAATGAAAAACAACTCTCAAGATCAACAAAAATTACTCAAGCTCCTGCTTCAAAAAAAAGGTATTAGTTTTAAAAAAGTAAATACTATACCTAAACGCCAATCATCCAACTCTGAATTAATTCCTATCTCTTTAACTCAGTTAGAACTTTGGTTTTTTGCTCAATTTTATCCAGAAAATTGTATTTATAACTTGCCTTGTATTTATCGCATTGAAGGCTTGCTTAATGTTCCTGCACTAGAGGAAAGCTTAAGAGAAATTGTCAAACGTCATGAAAGTTTGCGGACAACTTTTACTTGTATAGATGGGAAAGTGTTCCAAAAAATTACAGATGATCCAGTTTTTGATTTTTCAATTCTTGACCTACAAAGACTTAGTGAACTGGAGCAAGAAAAAGAAACCAAAAGATTATTTTCAGCAGAAATTAACCGACCTTTTGACTTAGAACAAGGTTCATTATTTCGCAGTAAAGTTATAAAATTTGCTGAAGATAACTATCTGTTAATCATGATAATCCATCATATTATTGCTGATGGTTGGTCTTTGAATATTTTAACTAAAGAGTTAGGCATTCTTTATGAAGCTTTTTGTCTGAATAAACCTTCACCTTTGCCTGAATTACCGATTCAATATGGTGACTTTTCTCTGTGGCAATGGCAATCAATAAAAGATAATTCATGGCAATCTCATCTGGATTTTTGGAAGAAACATATAGGGATTAACCCACCCATTTTAAAACTTCCTACTGATTACCCACGCACAACGGCTCAACCTGTTGAAGCAGCCATTCATTATTTCCTCATTTCTCAAAACTTAACAGACGCATTAAAGTCATTAAGTCATCAAGAAAAAGCGACTTTGTATATGACTTTATTAGCCGCCTTAAAAATATTACTCTTTTACTATACACAACAGACAGAAATTATTATTGGTGGAGTTGCGGCTAATCGTAACCAACCCGAAACACAAGATTTAATCGGACTTATGGTTCAGTTTCTCCCCTTATATACTCATGTAGAATATCAAGCCAATTTTCGGGACTTGCTGCATCAAGTAAAAGAAATGAGTTTAGAATTTGATGCTTATCAAGAAATTCCTTTTATCACGTTAGTGGAAAAATTAAAACCGATTAGAGATTCTCAATATGCTTTGTTTCATCAAGTTATTTTCCTTTTCCAGAATGCTCCTAAACAAGATTTAAAATTCATCAATCTGACAGTCACAGACGAGTTATCAAAAATGGATATAGATGCCCATAGTGCTGAAAATGATTTAACTATATCCCTTGAAGAAACTGAGCAAGGTATGAAAGGTGCTTTCGTGTATAAAGCTGATTTATTCACGACTGAAACTATTACTCAAATGGAACAATATTTTCAGCAGTTATTGAAGAATATTGTCACTGATCCTGATAAAACCATTTCTGATCTATGTCCTTTATCTGAATCCGTCTCCTTCTCCGGCAATACTTCTCCCTTGTCTTTATCAATCAATGAAATTAAATCTAATGACTTACCCCATAATCTAACTAGAGAAACCGTGATCAATATCTGGCAAGAAGTTTTAGAATTAGAAGAAATTAGTGTTAATGATAACTTTTTTGACCTTGGGGGAGATTCTCAAAAAGTTATTCAGGTAATTGATAAAATCGGTAAGATTATTAAAATTAATTGTACTTTGCGTGATTTTTTTGAAAATCCCACTGTAGCCCGTCTAATCACAACCTTTAAAAATAAATGAATTTAAGCGTATTTCCCTAGCTTTAAAAATGGTATGATTACAAAAAAAATACAGAAAAAAAATGACAAATCATCTCTTTGATTTAACAGGTAAAGTTGCAATTATCACGGGCGCTGCCCGAGGAATTGGTCGGGTATTAGCGCAAGGGTTAGCACAAGCTGGAGCTAAGGTGGTAATTGGTGATATTAATCAAGTTGGTGCTGAACAAACGGTTCAACTCATTCAAGAAGCAGGCGGCGAAGCCATGGCAATTCACACCGATGTTCGTCAACGTCCAGCTTGTCAGAATTTAATTGAACAGGCCGTTGCTCATTATGGTCAACTCGATATTATGGTTTGTAATGCAGGGGTTGAAATTCTCAACAACACTCACGAATTAGAGGAATTGGAATGGGATGAGGTCATTAATGTTGACTTAAAAGGTTATTTTAATTGCGCTCAACTCGCAACCAAACAAATGCTGCAACAAGGTACAGGAGGTTCAATTATTATGAATTCTTCTATCTGTGCTTTCGTTGCTGTTCCCAAATCTTCAGGAGCATATAGCGCCGCAAAAGGCGGTGTCAATCAATTGGTAAAATCCCTAGCGGTCGAATTAGCTAGTAACAAAATTCGAGTCAATGCTTTTGCACCAGGGTATATGAATAATATGATGGAAGGAACAGAAGGTTTACGTTCAACTGGGGATGAAATGGACGAATTATATACTAGAATTCCCATGAAACGAACCGGAGATTTACAAGAGTTAATTGGTCCCGTCGTATTTTTAGCCTCCGAAGCTTCCTCTTATGTAACCGGAGCAATTTTAATGGTAGATGGAGGTTATACCGCTATTTAGCATCAATAATTAAACAATTTTTAGGTTGATTTGTATCCATCAAACCAACCTAAAATCACTAGATTAAAACCTATTTAACCCAGGGTAAAAATGAATCATAACTCTCAAGACAAACAAAAATTACTCAAGCTGTTACTACAAAAAAAAGGAATCGGTGTCAAAACAAATACGATACCGCCTAGAGATAAATCTCAACTTGTACCGCTTTCTTTTTCTCAAGAAAGACTTTGGTTTTTGTACCAATTGGAAGCTCAAGGCTATACCTATAATATGCCGTTTCGCTTTCAAATTGATGGCAATTTAGATATTGATATCTTTAGGAAAGCTTTGGAAACTCTTATGCAACGTCATGAATTGTTGCGAACTTGTTTTCAAGAAGTTCACGAAATTTGCCGACAAATTATTAACCCGAAAATTCAGTTAAATTTGCCTTTATTGGATTTACTACAAGAACTTTCTCATCTATATGAAGCTTTTTTACAAAAACAATCTAATCCTTTACCAAATTTCCCTATTCAATACGGTGATTTTGCCGTTAGGCAAAGACAACAGTTATTTTGAATATTTTATAAAAGTGGGTTTTTAACACAATAAATGTCGATTTTATTACACCCCTAAATTCAAAAAATCCAGATCATGAATTCCACGAGGTCAATCTTATGTTTAATCTAAGACATCAATTATATTTATTGATTTCAAAATTTTTAGAAGAACAAGAACGAATCGAAAAACGTAAACAACTTTCCGACAATGCCACATTTCACAGTTCCGTCAAATTTATCGGAAACTGTGAAAATTATAGGGAAGATAAAAGTTTAATTCAAATTGGAGAAAATACAGTAATTATCGGAGAATTAGTTATATTTCCTTATGGTGGAAAAATAGAAATTGGTAAAAATTGTTATATTGGTGAGAAAACTCGAATTAGATCAGCCAATTCTATCAAAATTGGCAACGAAGTTATAATTTCTGATGATGTCAATATTTATGATACCGATGCTCATTCATTAAATTATGTTTTAAGACATAAAGAATTTGTGGAAGTCGTGATTTTAAATAATCTGATTAAGGATGCTAAGGATGTTGATATACAATCTGCACCCGTGGTGATATAAGATCATGTTTGGATTGGATTTAATCTGGCAATTCTTAAAGGAGTTACGATGGGGAAAGGAGCAATTATTGGAGCAGGTTCGGTAGTGACAAAAGATGTAGAACCTTTTACTGTAGTTGCTGGGAATCCTGCCAAAATTATCAAACGATTATGAATCTGATCCAATTCGCTTAATATTCATTCCTGATCTGTAGAAAATCCAGAAAATAGTCGTAATAAAATTTGTGATAATAATGGAGATTTTTATGGTATGCTGAATGAATGTCTATCTCTTAAGTTAGACATTCAAAGTTCTAATGTCCCCATTTTAGCACAAGGAGAATCCTATGAGTGTTGCCGAAAAAACCTCAGATAGTATAAATCTCAAAGAAGATGTTCAAACTTTCAATCAATCTCTTCAAGAATTTTTAAGATTTATTCAAGCTTATTGGTATCCTAAAGAACACCATGATAGAGCTTTTTCACAGATTATTCGTTCCTGGGGAATGCTAGTTTTATTGTTTTTGTTATTAGTGGGAGTAGTCGGACTTAATGCGTTTAATAGTTTTGTTTTTAGAGACTTAATTACCTTCACGGAAGCTAAGGATGCAGAAAAATTAACCTATTTTGTCATCATTTATGGGATTACCCTAGGCAGTATGACGTTTTTCGGAGGATTGTCTAAGTTTCTTAAAAAACTAATTGCGCTGGATTGGTATCAATGGATCAATAGTAGTATCTTGCAAAAATATTTTGAAAATCGGGCTTATTATCGAATCAATTTTAAAGGAGATATTGAAAATCCAGATCAACGTTTATCCCAAGAAATTCAACCCATCACCAGAACAACGATGGACTTTTTAACAACCTGCGTCGAAAAACTCATGGAGATGCTGGTTTTTATTGTCATCCTTTGGTCAATTTCTAGAACCATTTCTATAGTGCTTCTGGTTTATACGATTATTGGAAATATTCTTGCTGCCTATATTATTCAACAATTAAATAAAATCAATAAACAACAATTAGACGTGGAAGGAACCTATAAATACGCCATTACTCATGTTCGTACTCACGCTGAATCAATTGCATTTTTTAGAGGGGAAGAAAAAGAGTTAAATATTATTCAAAGGAAGTTCAATCAGGTGATTAAAATCATTATTGAAAGAATTAATTGGGAAAGAACCCAGGAATTTTTTAACCGTGGCTATGAATCCATTGTTCAAATCTTCCCCTTCTTAATTGTTTCCCCATTATATATTAGTGGTAGAATTGAGTTTGGACAAGTTAATCAAGCCAGCTATTGTTGCTATTTCTTTTCCACAGCTTTATCCGTGTTAGTGGATGAATTTGGACGCTCCGGTCAGTTTATTAATTATATTGAACGTTTAGAAGATTTTTCCCAAGCTTTAGATACTGTAAGCGAACAAACCAACCAGGTTAATACCATTAAAGTCATTGAAGATAACAATCTAACTTTTGAGGATGTCACCTTACAAACTCCCGATGCTGCTAAAGTGATTGTCGAACATTTATCCCTGTCCGTTGAACCAGGGGAAGGTTTATTAATTGTTGGTCCAAGTGGTCGAGGAAAAAGTTCTCTTTTACGCGCTATTTCTGGGTTATGGAATACAGGTACAGGTCATTTGGTGCGACCTCCCCTCGACGATTTATTATTTTTACCCCAACGTCCTTATATCATTTTAGGAAACTTGCGTGAACAGCTAATTTATCCTCAAACGACAACGGAGATGAGTGAATCCCAATTAAAAGAAATATTACAAGAAGTTAACCTGCAAGATGTTCTTAATCGCATCAAAAATTTTGATGAGGAAGTGGATTGGGAAAATATTTTATCTTTAGGAGAACAACAACGTCTAGCCTTTGCGCGACTGTTCGTTAATCAGCCAGATTTTGTGATTTTAGATGAAGCCACCAGTGCTTTAGATTTAAAAAATGAAGATCATTTATATAAACAGTTACAACAAACTGGAAAGACCTTTATTAGTGTCGGACATCGAGAAAGTTTGTTTAACTACCATCAAAAGGTTTTGGAACTTTCCGAGGATTCTACTTGGCGATTAATGAGAATGGAAGACTATCATCCATCAGCAGCGATTGCCACTCATTCTAACAATGCCAAAACCGTTGATGAAACCATAGAAATTGTCTCTGAAATTAACAATCAAGACAATTTTACCCATCAAGAAATGCAAAAACTGACCAACTATAGCTTAAGTACCATCAAAAATAAAGCCAGTCGAGGTCAAACGATTATTGGCAATGATGGCATGAGCTATCGTTATGACAAAACCCTTGATATTGCCAAATGGGTGAGAGTTTAGCTTCTCAGGGAGCTTCGATCGAACTTAAAAAGGCATCTTGCCGCAGTTCGGGAACCTTCAAAGAAGATTCTCGACCCATTACATTGTTCGCCAATTCCGAGTTAAATTGGCGGATTAAAAGCCGCCTGGACTTAAATAACTGGGATTTTCCTGTAGGGAAGTATCGAAGGGATTGAGTAAATCTTGGGTGCGAATTAAGGGGCCGGACTGTTGCTGTTGCATGACATCATAGTATAAAGTTTCGGTCAATTTGGCATCCCGGGTAATCATATTATCGAAATAGGAACCTTGGGGAAAAGTACGCCAACCAAAAAGAGAGTTTAACTGTCCTAAAATGTTGGTGTAGTCGTAGAAACGACCCGTATTGTTATTAACAGCGCGGTTAAACAAACCGGGGATATTATTAAATCCCACCGCCGTATCGGGAGAGGGGACAAGTTGCAATTGTTGGATTTTTACCGGTGGGGGATTGGTGGCGGGTGGATTTTGGGCGATCGCACTAGGCGGACTCAACCAGACTAAACCGGTTAAACAAAACAGAGAAGGAAGTAAAAATTGAGCGCGCATGGGTAAAAATCTCCTCACAGGGATAGGGTTAATTAAAAAATCCCGTCAATGGGACGAGAAAGAAATCAATACTAGCGATCGAGTCAATATATAATGACTTTTGGCTCAATTGTAACCGAAATTTTGGAGTCAGTTAGGCTCCCAATCCTGAAAATATGGCTAATTCCTCGGTAGCGACTCTCGATACTGCTTCCCTGCGTCAATTTCTCCTCGATGCTCTTGTCCGTCTTGCCTATCGAGAGGGGGACTTCACCCTGTCTTCAGGACAAAAAAGCCGCTACTATATCAACGGTAAACAAGTTACCCTCACTGCGGAGGGAGCTTTAGCCGTGGGGCGTTTATTGCTGTCTCTACTGCCTCTAGATACCCAAGCGGTGGCAGGATTAACCCTAGGGGCGGATCCGATTGTCAGCGCGGTTAGTGTGGTATCTGCCTACGAAAATCGCCCGATTCCAGCTTTAATCGTCCGCAAAGAGGCAAAAGGCCACGGGACTATGGCTTATATCGAGGGGCCGACTTTAAACCCCGGTGCTGCGGTGGTTGTCCTCGAAGATGTGGTGACAACCGGGAAAAGTGCCATGGTAGCGGTAGAAAGATTACGGGATGCGGGTTATCAAGTAGATTTAATCATTGCTTTGGTGGATAGAGAGCAAGGAGGGGCGGAATTTTACCAATCTCAGGGAATAAAGTTTCAAGCTTTGTTTTCAATTCGGGATCTACAGGCGGCCTATCAGAAAAAATAGCGGCGATTGGCAAGAAACGCTCGATAACTGGATTTTAAAAGTCGGTAAAACTTATCGCACAAAGGACCGGAGAGCGGCTTTAACTGCCTAAACGGTAACTTATCTAGGGTCTGCTGAAAAAGTTTTTCGGTGGGGGTTGGGGGTTGGGGGTTGGGGGTTGGGGTGTGGGGTGTGGGGTTTTACCCATTTTCAGGTGGTCAATTACCTAATTTTCAGGGAAAAAGTCCCTGAATTTTCCCCCCAA
>NZ_JADBSA010000394.1:0-4334 GCF_020246945.1 Microcystis sp. M113S1
GGACACGATTGGGACAGATAGCTGTTAGCAAGATTCAGTTAATTCGTCGTTCTAACGGTTTAATTGTTTCTCACTAATTCATATAAAGCCGCCCTCCGCTATCGCTAAAGGGCGGGGTTTCAGACCCAGTTTTTCGATGAAAAAATAGAAACATCTCTTGACTCCAAAAAAGCGATAGCTATGTTGTTAAGGAAGGCAGTAGTCAGGAGATTATTTTATTTATTCCCCCCACTTCCTAATTCCTAATTCCCACACCCTACACCCTTCTCCCCACTTCCCGATCGCCTCATCCATGACTCAAGATAGTTTTCGCATCAGTTTTGCTCCCTTATCTTTGCAGGAAGTATATCAATTAGCCGATGATGGGGCTAATGGTGCTATTGTACTAATGAGTGGCACTGTACGGGAGCAAACCGACGGTAAACCGGTTATTTATCTTGATTATCAGGCCTACGAACCCATGGCAATCGAGGTTTTCCGGCAAATTGCCGGGCAAATTCGGCAAACCTGGCCCGATACCAATCGAGTTGTCATGCAGCATCGCACTGGTAAGCTACAAATCGGTGAAATTAGCGTCTTAGTAGCGGTGGGTTGTCCCCATCGGGGGGAAGCTTTCGCAGCCTGTCGTTATGCTATTGATACTCTCAAGCATAATGCCCCCATCTGGAAAAAAGAATACTGGTCTGATGGTTCTAGTCAATGGGTTAGTATTGGCGCTTGTGAAACAGCGCCTTAGCTCTAATAACGCAAAATTAAGGCAATTTTTTGGTAATCGTTCAAGGAATCTTCATCGACTAAAGCTACACGTCCTCCCTTGGCCAATACCGCTTCGATAATTTCATCCACTGCATCATCGATTACCTCCGTACCACCGACGTTTTCCACCAGTATCAAATCACCCTTTTCGCTTAAAGCTGCGGGTACATGGTAATTTTTCTCCACTAATAACAATTTTCCTCGACCTTCCTGCGCTAAACGCCACACTTCTCCCAGGGTAGAGATAACTTTTTGAGCGCTGACTGCCGCATCCAAAGCTTGCAGGGCTTCAGTTTTTTGAGTCTGACGCACTGAATGCATAATCGGCAATACTTGCGGAATTAATTCTGGCAGTGAGGTTTTATCAAAATTGCCGGTTAAAGTGCCAACAATTGCTGATGTGTACTGTGAAACTTCTTGAAAGAAGGAAATTTGACGAACCACTCCACCCACAATCAAAGGAGAAGAATCATCAATGTATTCACCCAGAGCTTTATCTACCTGTTGGAAAAATCGCCGGATTCTATCATCTAGATAACTGGTATCGGCATCAAAGGGCAGTGGTGCGGTGGCCCCCGGTCCGGTCATTTCTAAGGGAAAATTCTGATCGCAAATTTCTTCGAGAGTTTCTCCTGTAGCTGAGATTAAACGAGTAGAACCCTGACTTAATAGTAACAGCCAATAGGGTTGTTCTCGATGTAATCCATAAACTAAATCCCGTGTGGCAAAGGTTTTATCGATGACAACTCTTGCCTGGACAGAAAAAGGCAAGTTATAAAGCTTGGCAATATCCGGACCAATATAGAGAGCTAATCCATCTAGAGTATAAGGATAATCTATTTCAGCCACTAGACTATCGAGGCGATCGAACAAAGGTTCGATTTCACGTTTAGAGAATTCTTCCGATAATCGGCGCTTTGCTTCATCGACCAAATTTTTAACGAGAATAGGGTCTTGTTTGTTATCCGGTGAGGTGCGATGGGTGGGTAAGAGAATGGAAAGGGCGGGTATTTGAGTTAGGGATTGTAGTTTCTTAAGTTCTTGACGAGTAATCATTGATTTTAGCTTGATTGATAGGGTTAAGGCGCTAAAAATACTGGCTTTATCCAGATTTTCTCGATTTATTCAGTATTCCAGCTAACATTTTAGGGAAAAAATGTAATTATATCTAGAAAATTAAGAATTTATACTGAATTGCTTTGGCAGAGATTGAGGGAATTTTTAACCGGAAAATAGGAATATTAAGGACTTAAGCAAAATTAATTAGGGTCTGCTGAAAAAGTTTTTCGGTGGGGGTTGGGGGATGGGGGATGGGTTTTACCGATTTTCAGGTGGTCAACTACCTAATTTTCAGGGAAAAAGTACCTGAATTTTCCCCCTGATCACTCCCATGCCTGGTACTTTTTGATTGACAAAAAGTCTAAAAGTTTTACCCAACAAGGTTTTTAGATTTATTCAGCAGACCGTAAGTAGGTGTTAAAGCATCAAAAACTGTTCTGGCGTTCCCACTCAAAGACTTTTTCAGCAGCTGCTATATTAATTTTTTAGGTACTTATACCAAATCCGTTTTTAATAGTACGATTAACTGCCAAGTTATGGATTGTTTCTCCCTTCTCCCCGCTTGCTGCTCCCCGATAGCTTTTAAACAGGATTTAGTATGACAGAGGAATGTAGCGAAATATACGGAGCGATCGAACCAATTTGTAATATATGTGGCCTATAAAATAGGATGATGCGAGCGTCGTCCACACTTGCATCGGGAGGGAACCGTGACGACTTTTCTGGCTTCGCTCAATTTACTGCCTTCTAGTTCTCCCGCTGCCAATTTTCGGACTGGAGAATGGACTTTTCCCACACTCTACTCGACTCTGGCTCCTGCCGCCCTAGCAGATTTAGTTTTTTCTCGTTACGAGATTGATATGCCGAAAAATTGTCAATTTTGGCATCGGGGTTTAAGTGATGTGTATCTCCTCGAAACCCTGAAAACTCCCTACATTTTGCGCGTATCTCACTGCCATTGGCGCAGCAAAATGGAAATAGACTTCGAGTTAGAATTATTAGATTATCTCGATCGCTCTCAGGTTCCCGTCGCCGCGCCAATTCGCAGCAAAAACGGTGATTTATCCCTAGAAATTAATGCTCCGGAAGGGAAACGTTACGCCGTCCTCTTTCCCTATGCTCCGGGAGGAATTGCTATTGGGGACATAGATATAGAACAAGCCTATCATTTAGGGGCGATCGTGGCTAATTTACATCGGGTGACAGCAGATTTTCAACCCCTAGCCTATCGTCATCCCCTCAACCTCAAATATCTTCTCGACGATTCCAGGCAAATTATCGCACCTTTTCTGCACCAGCGACCGAGCGACCTAGACTGTGTCTTAGAAACCATTGGGGAAATAGAGGAAGAAACCGCTAAATTACCGACAGAATCTCCCTATTGGAGCATTTGTTGGGGCGATCCTCATAGTGGTAATGTGCATATCACCCCTGATAATCAGATGACCCTATTTGATTTCGATCAGTGCGGTTATGGTTGGCGAGTTTTTGATATCGCTAAATTTCTGCAAGTTTCCCTACAATCCGGCTTAAATCGCCAGGTTCGCCATGGTTTTATCCAAGGTTACACTGAAACAGTGCCTTTAACTGATGGTGAATTATCTTGTCTTCAGTATCTCACCCAAGCGGCCTATATTTGGTCTTGGTCAATTAGCTTAAATAACCTGCGTTTAACCGATTATAGTCGTCTCTGCGCCAATTATTTTAGTAGCCGTTTGGCCATTCTCAAACGTTTAAAAACCCAAGAATGGGAATTATTCTAAGCAGCCTTGATCCTGTTGGTGACAGCCGGCCCCAACTAACCAAGATCAACTTTCTTGCTGGTCAATGGCCAAACGAGGTATCGATCCCTGTATGCTGGTAAGTATAGATAATCACTAGGTAAAGACCTTCTTCTCCATCTGCCAAAAGTGAAGCAAGCTTTACCGCTTTTGAATACTCTCTCACAGCCTCACAGACAGATGGTATTATGTCCAGAAGAAAGAAGAAGTTTCCCTGTGGTCACAAGGGTTATGGCCAAGTCTGCCATCATTGCGCTCAACTAGATGCCGCTTGGGAAGAAAGAAAACGTCAAAAAAATGCTTGGGAAGCCACTTTTTCCCAAGATCCGATCGATCTGCGGGAATTACCGAAAAATGTGGTACTTAAAGCTAGGGAAATCCTGCAAGGATTGCAAAATCACCGCAATTATCGAGATTTCCATGGTAAACGATTGCGACACGATCGCTTTATTATCAGTATCCCTGTTACCCGCAATTATCGCCTCATCTGTCGCGACCACGGCAATCTTCTTGTCCCAGAAGCGGTCATCTCTCACGAAGATTATAATGTTTGTAAACCGGGTAGGTGAAGCTAATCTTTAGTTTGCTTGGGAAGATTTATCGAAAATTTGGGTTAAAACCCCGTCGTTTTACGACGGCTTTTCTTGATCTTTAATAGAGCATCTGAGAACTTCCAGGGTTGCACCTCTCAGTTATCAGTTATCAGTTATCAGTTATCAGTGGGTAAGTCATCAGTTA
>NZ_JADBSA010000395.1:0-24054 GCF_020246945.1 Microcystis sp. M113S1
GGTCAACTACCTAATTTTCAGGGAAAAAGTACCTGAATTTTCCCCCTGATCACTCCCATGCCTGGTACTTTTTGATTGACAAAAAGTCTAAAAGTCTTACCCAACAAGGTTTTTAGATTTATTCAGCAGACCCTAAATAGGCGTTAATGATAGCGAGAGCCACTAAGGGAGCGGTAATTGTTCTCAAAATCCGTTTTCCCAGTGATACAGGTAGAAAATCAGCAGCGATCGCTTGTTCTATTTCTGCCTCCGTCCATCCCCCTTCCGGTCCGATGGCAATGGTTATCTCGGTTGATGTTTGCAATTGAGAAAGTAGCGGGTCCACTGTTCTACGGGTAACACCAATATAACAAGTTGTCCCTGGGTTAGCTCCCTGGTTAAGGATGGCTAAAAATGGTTGTGGTTCTTCGATAATAGGAATAATCTGTCTTTCTGATTGTTCTACAGCTTCCCGGGCAATTTTTCGCCAACGGTCGATTTTTTGAGGACTAGGATTAACTAAACTGCGTTCTGTCAGCAGGGGAATAATCCGATAAACTCCTAATTCGGTGGCAGCGCGAACGATATCATCAAAGCCATTTTTGGGAATTGCTACCATTAAATTCACTTGTACTGGTAGTTCGGTGGTTTCGTTTATCGCTTCTAAAAGATAGGCCGAATTATCAATTATTTCTGCTAACCACGCTTGTCCTTGTCCATTTAGGGCAATAAAACGGTCATGGGATTTTAAACGAACAACTTTTTTAAGATAATGACTTTGTTCGGACGTTAAGGCAATTAACCCGTTTTCTAGGGTATTAAAATCGAGAAGAAGACGGTAATACAAGGCGGTTTATTCTATATTGCTATTGTGGTCAGGATCACTGTCAACTATCTATTTTAGCTTTTATGGTATTTTTGTATAAGGTTGAGAGTAGATTGACTGAAAACCTTGATCATTAACAAATATGGGAATTGATGAATGAATTTACTAGGCATCGTTTTATACTCTTTTATGGGAGTGCTGTTATTGGGGTTAGCTGTAGTTATCTGGTGGTTAGTCGATACCGTATCTTTATCTAGCACTCAAGCGAAAAGCTCTACTTCTAAAAATAATCGTCAAAAGTTGCCAACCAGTCAGAATCAACAAAGATCTACTTCTAAAAATAATCGTCAAAAGTTGCCAACCAGTCAGAATCAACTTTTCTACCTAGAAAGAGAACTTTTAACCCTCGTGAATGGAGATAAAGCTTTAGCGACTCGATTGCTTTTAAATATTAGATTGAGAAATCCCCAACGCAGTAAAAGCTGGTGTTATGAAAAAGTCATTTATGATTTAAAACGAGATCGAGGAGGAATTTAAATTGCCACTACAACAATTAAAATTATTAGAAGAATATCACAGTAATTAACATAATGTCATTGACAAATTTTATCTACCTTGTTTAGATTAGTACCCGATTGGTGCGTCAGGTAAAAAGAGTCGCCCGCTATAGTTACTTAGACAGCGATCGAGTTATGTTATTATCACAGTTATCTTCGGGAAATCTTGACGCATTAGTGGCAGTAAAATGTCTCGATGAGGTAGTTGATATCCCACAAGTCAGTCAGGGAATTATCCTCGCTGCCGACAGTTATCCCCGTCAATTTATTCAACGTCGCAGCAGAATTATCCCAGCAGCCGGTGGACAAGAAAAAAGCAACTTTAATCGATGTCTTTCCCCCTGGGGACGATAGTGAGGTAAAATTAATTGCATCGGAGATCAAAAGAGTTATTGATTTTGCCGGGGCAGCCAGCAATCAAGCTGCAGTTATCAACAAATTAGTCCAAGCATTAAGTTACTATGGCCTTACCTACTCAGGTCTGTTATAAAATTTCTCATCATCAAGGTATCTCTTGGCAAATAAGAATTAAGACTTGACAATCCCCACTCCCCAACCCACAGAAAATTTATGGACATAACTGCTAAAATTCAAGAACTGGCACAAAAATATGATATACCTCCCCAACTGCTAAAGGAAGCCATGGCTTTAGAAGTAGCAAAAATTACTCTAAAAAATCGGCGGCTATCACCTAAAATTGTCAAACTTATCGAAAAATATACCGACTCCCCACAATAAATAAACTCTATGACTTTGAGACTGAAACAAATTCGCTTAACTAATTGGAAATGTTACCCTAGTCAAAATATTACTTTTAACCTGCATCCCGACAGAAAAATTCAGATTATCTTCGGTAATAATGGCCACGGTAAAACTTCTCTGATGACGGCGATTTTATGGTGTCTCTATGGGGTAGATATTGTATCTAAAGAGACTCTGAAAACCTATTTTTATCGAGGTAAGGGAGATTCTTCACCGGCAATAGAAATGCGGGTAGAATTAAATTTTATTAAAAACGAGAAAAATTACTTTATCAGTCGCACAGCGAAATTAAAAGGTAATGGTAGCACTTTTTATCCCAGCGTAGAGGAAGCATTATTTTATGAAGATGGAACCATGAAAGGAAGTAACTCTAGGGAATATATCGAAGCATTACTTCCCAAGTCAATTCGAGATTTTTTCTGTTTTGATGGCTTAAAAATCGAACAATATACCCAGATAACTCAAACTAAAGAAGCAAAAGAAGCAATTGAAAAAGTTTTGGGTATCCCTGAATTAAGAAATCTGCGCGATGATACAGAAAAAGCCTTACAAGAATTAGAAAACCGTCTTAATAAGGCAGAAGGAACCAGTCAAGTTTTTAGGAATAAAATGCAACAGATGCGAGAATTAGAAGAAGACATTGATCTTAAAAAAGGTCAGCTTAAAAATGCCAGAAATAGCGAAAAAGATGCTATAATTATCTACCAAGACGCTCAAGAAAAAGCCGCTCAGATTGAAAGTTTACGAGAAAAATTAGAGGGAATTCATAACTTAGAGAAAAAGCGTATCGGTTTACAAACTCAGTTAAATAACCAGCAAAAGTCTATTGATTCTTGGTTAAAAAAAGCTTCGATACCTTTGCTGATTAACTTTGTACAGGAAATGGTCGATGATTTGCAAGTTACTAGCTTAAAAAGCACTTATAAAACTAATTCTACAGTAATTTTAAAAGCAATACTTGACGATGAAAGCTGTCTATGTGGTCGTTGTTTAGATAAAAATTCTCGGAACTTTATCCTTCAACAAATTGCCGAACTAGAGTCCTTAGAAGTGGACAACGCTACCAGAATAGAAAAAGACCAAATTAGAATTGATTTACAGGGAATTATGCGAGATAATGCTAAATTTAGCAACTATAGTCAATTACTTTTACAAAGAGATCGTTTAGAAGAAGAAATCGAAGAAATTAATCAACATATTAGACAGCTAAAACAGGAAACCACGGGAATGGATCAAGACTCGGTGAGGGAGATTTGGCGAAAAGTTGACGAATCGGAACGAAAAGTTAAGGTGATTGAAGAAAGTGTCGAACGCTTGCAAAAGGAAATTGAAATCAAAGAAAAGCAATTAGAAAATTTACGCAAAGAAGTGGAAAT
The DNA here is from genome assembly GCF_020246945.1 of Microcystis sp. M113S1. Taxonomy (NCBI): domain Bacteria; kingdom Bacillati; phylum Cyanobacteriota; class Cyanophyceae; order Chroococcales; family Microcystaceae; genus Microcystis; species Microcystis sp. M113S1. The sequence continues at coordinate 3,501 of NZ_JADBSA010000395.1, forward strand.
TTTAGCTAGTGAAAATCAGACCACATTGATGTTATCTAATCAGGTTAAAATGGCCAGAGGTTTAAAAAATGCCACTAACGAATTAATCGAATGGCATATCGATAATTCCCAAAAAATGATTAATCAAGCAACCAGCGATCGCTATTTACAAGTAACCAACAAACCGGAGGAATATAGAGGAGTAGAAATCACTCCCGAATACACTTTAGGAATCCGTACCATCACAGGAAAATTATTACATCCCGATGTCTTAAGTGCGGGAGAAAAGGAAGCTTTAGCTTTTGCTTTTATAACCGGTTTAAATCAAATAACCGATACTTGTGTTCCCCTAATTATGGATACACCTTTCGGTCATTTAGACGAAGAACATCAAAAAAATATTATTAACTCTCTCCCTAATTTAAACTCCCAAGTAATTATTTTAGCCACGGATCGCGATCTTCCCGATCCACTTTTAAATCTGCTGCATCCCCACACTACTGATATTTTAAAAATACACCGTTTAGCTGCCGATGAAGATGCTTCCGTGATTGAAGTGATGGAGAGTCACTAATGCAAAGAATCGATCCCAGTTTGAAGATTTATGCCTCGGAAACTTCCAGAAATTATCTACAGATACTAAAAGATAATAAAACTTTTGAGCGCATGGTAGATGCTTATTTATTCGCCGCTGCTTTTGCCATTAGAGAAGACTTCAGTATCTACGGAATAACCTTAAATAATCGACAGGATTTAATTACTATTAGCCAAATCGATCCAGAAGTTATTTTAGCTTTAACCGCAGGAATTTATATTATCTGTAAAAAGAATTCCTATCCTCAACCCAGCGATGGCAAAGAAGTTTTAGATAAGATCTGTCAATACGCAGAAGTGGGATTAAGGGAATTAAAAGAACGCTGGCAAGGCAAAGTCAGCCATCAAATTCAAGCTGATATTGAAAGAATTATCAATAATCTCTGAAATTCTCGGCATCTAACTATCTTTTTTAGGGATAACGTCAAATTACATTCTTTCCACACTGCCAAAAAAGACGGGTTCCACGCGAATAGCAATGATACTAGCCGGACGTAAAACCATATATTCCCCTTGGATATTTCTGATCGGAACATTGATAAAATCCTGGGAATCGGCTTTCGGAACTAATTCGTTGCTGTACCACTTTTGAAATTCTTGGATAGTCAAAAAACGGACTTCCTCGCGATGTCCACTGCTTAAGAACAAATGTACGGCGTACTCGTCAGCTTTTCTACTCATTTTTTTAACTAATCAGATTGAATTTTTGTAATAAAGTTGCCATTAAAGGCGGAAAAGTGAGACGCAATTCGCTAAGATCCGAGAAAATTAATTTTTGGTAGCTTGGCAGGTCAAAAGCTAGTTTACCCTTTAATTCCGCTCGATTTTGATAGGTTAGCAGAATTTGTCCGCCCTGTTTACAAGCGATCGCATAACCTAATTCTACACCCACTAGGGGACTGGGCAGTAATTCCGTTTCCTTTTGGCTAATCGCCGTAGCATCGGCAATAAATAATAAACTTTTGCGAATTTTGCGTAATTGACTATCACTCAATCTAGTGACATTGCCCTCAGTTCGGGGCGTTTCTTCGATGGTTAAGGGCAAACGGGAGCGTTTATTGAGATTTTCGACGGTTTCGGTCAAAATTGTTTTTAAAGCGGTGCTAGAGTCCTTAAATTGGCTTTGGGAGCTAAAATAAATGACGGGATCCAACCAAGTGCTGAGGTCCTGTTTAGTAAAGTAAATTTCTTGGGAAATCAGGTCAATATTCGAGATGACGTAACCGCCACTACCTTCGAGGTAAAATTCCACCCTTTCCCCTTCTAGATAGCGTTGGAACCAGACAGAACCCTGTATCGTCAGACTATCATCGAGAAAATCGGCCCTTAAACCCGATTTTAAGAGACTATTGCGACTTAAGCGCAAGTCGTGGGGACGTTTGACAACCTCGCGGATAGGTTCGTATTTGTCCAGATACCAAGCTTTCAGAGCGATGATGGCCATAGGTGTGGCGATTAAAGACACTCACCCATTCTAGCAGTAAGCACCGATATCCTCTCCACATTCATCGGCTAGGTAAGAAAGAGCGCGAAATCTTAACATCATTAGGTTTTCGTAGAGGGGATTTAGCTTGCAAAGGGGCGGAATCTCTAGAATTGTCCGACTAAATAGGGTAATTTTCCGCGCAAAGGGACATTGAGCCGGAATTAGACGACAAATCTGATGGGCTAGTGCAGGCGTATTAATCTCTAGGCGATCAATTCGTTGCCGCAGGGGTTGCCATAAATCCCATTTTGGTTGCGGTGACGGGTTTTTCCGATTGCCTTTCGACCAAGGGGCAATCCAATTAGACAAAATTATTTTATTTGTGGTATAATCTGATACATCAGCATTGGTCATGGCTTTACCTTCTATTGATTGACTCATAAGGTTCTATCTGAGATTACGAGAGGGCGAACAATCTTTCCCGAAAATCCTCTAGGACGTTCAGACATTTGACCGCTTTAACAATAACATCTCTGGGATAACGGATGTGGCTTATCGCACCAGCAGCCCAGATGCGGGAGTAGCATTCTAGCGATGACGAGACAGAATTATCTCGCCGAATGATAGGAGTGAACTAGACAGAATCTATTGAAAGCGAATAGGCAACAGAGGACAATAGATAACGTCACGAGTGAGTTTATCTAGATTAATCTCTAAGCTTCGTCCAAAGATATTGGCTCTGATTAGAGCTATTTCTAGGTTAGCAAAAACTCAGGTTTTTTCACGTCAGCATAGTACATTTTTTCGGGGTATAAAATAGCACCCGCTTTTGTCAAAGATACGCAATCCAACGGGTGGGGTGTGGGGTGTGGGGTGTAGGGTGTAGGGTGTGGGGTGTGGGAATTATGAATTTTTCAGTGAACAGTAAACAGTAAACAGTGAACTGATAACTGATAACTGATAACTGATAACTGATAACTGATAACTGATAACTGATAACTGATTTACATTCTTTCCAAAACGGAGATTCCTAGGAGAGATAGGCCTAATTTTAGGGTTCTTGCCGTCAAATCACACAAAACTAAACGAGAGGTTTTAATCGGTTCTTCCGCTTTGAGTACAGGGCAACTTTCGTAGAAACGATTATACTTTTTACTGAGTTCGTAAAGATAATCACATAAACGATTGGGTAATAAATCCTCTTCCACGGTGCTAATTACTTGCGGAAGTTGCAGTAATTGTTTAGCCAGAATTAATTCGCTTTCATCCTTGAGAATTAGCGGTGAATTGGCACTTAAATCCTGAAAATTAATACCACCTTCGCGACTGATACTCTGGACTCTAGCGTAAGCGTACAGCATATAGGGGGCGGTGTTGCCTTGCAGATTGAGCATTTTGTCGTAACTGAAAACGTAGTTACTATTGCGATTTTGGCTGAGATCGGCGTATTTAACGGCACTTAATCCGACAGTTTTGGCAGTCTTAGCGATAAAATCGCCGGTTTCTTCTCTTTCCTCGCTTGCCAGTCTTTTTTCTAAGTCAGCTAGGGAACAGGCGATCGCTTGATCGAGTAATTCTTGTAATTTTACCGTCTCCCCGGAACGAGTTTTTAATTTTTTACCATTTTCCCCTAAAACTAATCCAAAAGCGACGTGAACCACTGCCACATTATCGGGTAAAAATCCCGCTTTTTTAGCCACCTGAAATACTTGGGCAAAATGGTTAGCTTGTCCAGCATCGGTGACATAAATTATTCTTTCAGCTTTATCTTGCCGGACTCGATAACAAATTGCCGCTAAATCGGTGGTAGCGTAATTATAACCGCCGTCGGATTTCTTGACAATTAGGGGCAAAGGATCGCCCTCTTTGTTGGTAAAACCATCGAGAAAGACACATAAAGCACCGTTGTCTTCTGTTAGCAATCCCTGTTGATCTAATTCTCTGATTACTGCCTCAAGGTAAGGATTATAAAAAGATTCACCTCTTTCGGTCAGTTTTATATCGAGAATATCATAGATTTTCTGAAATTCCCGCCGTGATTGTTGACAAAGTAACTGCCATGCTTGACGACTTTGAGGATCACCCGACTGTAATCTTACTACCGCTTGACGGGCAGTTTCTTTAAATTTTTCGTCTTCATCAAAACGAATTTTTGCCTTTTTATAAAAGCTAACTAAATCCCCTAAATCGAGGGCATCTGCTTGGGTTAAAGCGCTAGGATAAGCTTCTTGTAGATAGGTGATTAACATCCCGAATTGAGTACCCCAATCCCCGACGTGATTAAGACGAATTACTTGATGATGACGAAATTCCAAAATCCGGGCAATACAATCACCAATTATAGTTGATCGCAAGTGACCAACGTGCATTTCTTTGGCAATATTGGGACTGGAAAAATCGACAATAATTTTTTGACTGGGGTTAGCAGCGGCAACTCCTAAACGGTTGTCGGTAATTAGGTCTTTTAATTGGGTTTCTAGATAACCGGGTTTAAGGGTAAGATTGATAAAACCGGGTCCGGCAATTTCGGGGGTTTGACAGAGATCATCTATCTCTAGATTTTTTAGTAAAGTTGCCGCCACTTCCCGCGGTTTTTGTTTTAATTCTTTGGCTAAAGAGAGGGAAATATTACATTGATAATCGCCAAAACGGGGGTTACTAGCGGCCACAATTAGAGGATCGGTATCAGCGAAGTTTTCCCCAAAGGATTTAACTAGGGATTGGGAAAAGCGTTCTTTTATTTGTTGGATAATGGCAGTCATAGAGAGAATTTGGGAATGAATGTTAGAAATCTATGGGTAATTAGGAAATTTATTTTGCTCTCATCTTGAATAGAATTGATCCGAACGGGGCATTACGTCCATTTTCTTGGTACATTATAAGCATCAAATTTAGTATCTTTACTAATTAGAATTAGCGATCTGTTTAGAGATTGAGCAATTAGCATTCTATCAAATGGATCACGGTGATGCAAGGGTAAAGTACAAATTTTTAGAGTATCAGAAAATGATATAGACAGTAAGGTTATATCTGATGCTTCTAGTTTAGTTTCAATGGTTTCATAACTTTTTTGTAGGGCTAACTTACCTAAATTTAACTTAATCGCAATTTCCCAGAGACTAACAATACTGACATAAACTTCAGGAGCAAAATCAATTTCCTCCCGAAGATTATTAGGCAAGTTAGGATCGTTTTCAGTTAACCAGATGAAAGTATGGGTGTCCAGAAGAAAAGATGTCATCACATATATTCCTGAAAATCTTCCAAAGACTGATCAAAGTCATCGGACAAAGGCAAGGTAAATGTACCTTGTAAAATTCCTGAACGACGTTTCCTAAGAGAAGATTTCTCTATAATAACATCTGATTGATAATTGGCCATCAAATATTCAGCATAGTGAAGCAGCTCTATTTTTAATAACTCTGGCATTGCTTCGACAGTTTCTAATATTTTTGTGTCTATATTCATAGGTTTGGGATATTTAATCTGAGCGAATTCTTACTAATTACTTATTCCTTAACCAATAAAACCACGGCATAAACTGCGATACCTTCTTCTCGTCCTACCGGTCCCAATTGTTCGTTAGTAGTGGCTTTAATTCCCACCTGTTCCGGATTAATCTTGAGAGTTTCTGCTAACTTGGTTCGCATCGCACTAAGGTGGGATTTCATTTTCGGTTTTTCGGCGACAATTACCGAATCAATATTATTAATCTGCCAACCTTTATCGATAATTAATTGATTAACTTGTTCTAATAATTTTAAACTATTCGCCCCTTGCCATTGCGGGTCTGTGGGGGGAAAATAATGACCGATATCGCCTAAACTAAGCGCCCCCAGCATGGCATCCATGATAGCGTGGGTTAAGACATCGGCATCACTATGACCCAATAAACCGACAGTATGGGCAATTTCTACTCCTCCTAAAATTAAAGGTCTTCCTGTCACCAATCGGTGGATATCGTAGCCGTTACCAATACGAATATTCATAGAGCAGTCCTCTTGGAGTTATATTAATTATCTTATCGCAAAAGGGAACGGGAACCGGGGAAATATTTTCCCTGACTTGTCCTTATTAGCTAATTAGCTAGGAAGGATGAACTATTCTGCTGAAGTTTTTCCCAATACAATGAAAGCTTATACTAAATTGATTTTTGATAGTATCATTAACTGCCAGTCCAACTTTAAAAACCCACTTCCCACTTGCCACTCTATACTTGTTAGATAAGATTTAGTATAGCTCGATCGCTGTTAAAATTGCGGTAGAATCGGGAGAGTAACTCCGAGTTTTTTCTTGGGGATAATCTCCTAACTTCTGACTATCCACTGCCAATTCCCGCAAAGGATAGCCATTTATTCTATCAGATTGAGAAGATATTAAGCATGATAACACTTGTGATTATGTTTTTCGCTGCCTTGCTGGCAGCTGCCGATTTTACTTACCAAGTTTTGATTCATTTTCCCGTACAAATCCTCAATTTTTTGGGGTCGTTGCTGTCCTATGGAGTGATTGGACTGATAATTTTCGTCCTAGTGTGGATTGTGGGTGACTGATTTCTTGGGGTAAAAAAATGAGAGAATTAGCCTTAGCCAATTCTCCCCAATTTAAGCCAACTTTTAGTTTTTACTATTCACTAGCCACTGCTTGGGGTTGTCCTTGCGGTTGGAATTGGAACAGGGAATAAACCACGTTACGACGGATATCAATCATCATTTCTAAAAACATCTCGTAGCCTTCCTGTTTATACTCAATTAGGGGGTCTTTTTGACCGTAACCGCGTAAACCAATCGACTCGCGTAAAGCTTCCATAGCTTGCAGGTGTTCGCGCCATAACATATCGATTTGTTGCAGGATAAAATAACGTTCGGCATCGCGCATTAAACCGGGGCGAATACTATCAACTTGACGTTCTTTAATTTCGTAAGCTTTGCGAACTTCTTCGTGGAGGAACATCTTGATATCATTAACACTCATATCCTCGATATCTTTAGCGGTAATATCTGCCAAGAGATAGACAAATTCCTGAGATTTACTAATCAGTTTTTCTAAATCCCATTCTTCCGCCGGCAGTTCGGGATTAATATAAGCCATGACGATTTCATCCATGGTTTTTTCGGCGTATTGCAGCACCTGTTCTTTTAAGTCCATCCCCTCCAAAACCCGACGACGTTCGGCATAAATAGCGCGCCGTTGATTATTCATCACCTCGTCGTATTCAAACACCTGTTTCCGGGCATCATAATAGAAGGTTTCCACTTTTCTTTGCGCTCCTTCCAAGGAACGAGTCAACATTCCCGATTCAATGGGCATATCTTCTTCCACCCGGAAGGCATCCATTAAACCCGCCACGCGGTCGCCCCCAAAAATCCGCAATAAATTGTCTTCTAGGCTTAAAAAGAAGCGTGTGGAACCGGGGTCGCCCTGTCTGCCCGCTCTGCCTCGCAATTGGTTGTCAATACGGCGGGATTCGTGGCGTTCCGTCCCGATAACGTGCAGTCCGCCTCTTTCTACTACCTCATCGTGTTCTTTACCTGTGTAATCTTCATAACTTTTGCGAATTAATTTATAGACTTCCCGTAACTTTTGAATAACCTGGTCATCCGTGGGAGCTTTTTCGGCCGCAATAGCGATTTTTTCTTCTACTTCTAATTCCGGTAAACTTTGAGTTCCGTGGGTATCAACGGCAAATTTAACCGCTTCTTTCAGGGTATTTTCTACCTCTTTCGGTAACTCAGTGGGAAAAATTTCCGCCGAGGCGCGCCAGTTTTTTTTCTTTTTACCCGGAGCGAATCCTTGCGGTCGATTTCGTTCTCCTAAACTGGGTAAACTAAAAGCCAAATTGTCATCTTCGGGCATAACTAATTTCGGCATTAAATACTCGCGAATTTTCAATCGGGCCATATAGTCGGAGTTACCACCGAGGATGATATCGGTTCCCCGTCCTGCCATGTTAGTGGCAATTGTCACAGCGCCGGCCCGGCCTGCTTGGGCGACGATTTCCGATTCCCTTTCCACGTTTTCTGGACGAGCATTAAGCAAGTTATGGGGAATCTTTCTTCCCTGTAATAAAAGCGAAAGCACTTCCGATTTTTCTACACTGGTAGTACCGACTAAAACCGGGCGGCCTTCTTCGTGCATTTGTTGACATTCTTCGGCGACGGCGTTCCATTTTGCCTGTTCATTTTTATAGACCACATCGGCTAAATCTTGCCGACGAGAAACGCGGTTAGTCGGGATAATTGTTACTTGCAGGTTATAGACTTTTTCTAGTTCCGTTTCTTCAGTTTTGGCCGTCCCGGTCATGCCGGATAATTTCGGATAGAGTAAGAAAAAGTTTTGATAGGTAATCGTGGCTAAGGTTTGGGTTTCCTGTTGAATTTCTACCCCTTCCTTAGCTTCCACTGCCTGATGTAAACCATCGCCCCAACGTCGCCCCGGTAATACCCGTCCCGTGAACTCATCAACAATAACAATTTCACCACTGCGGACGATATAGTTAACGTCTTTTTTCTGGAGTTCTTTGGCACGAATAGCGTTAGAAATATAGTGCGCCCAGGGATTTTCTTGGTCGTATAAATCGGTAACTTCTAATAGTTCTTCCGCTTTTTTAAAGCCTTCATCGGTCATTAAAACGTTACGGTCTTTTTCGTTAACTTCGTAGTCTCCCGGTCCGTCTTCTACTTCTTGGCGCACTAATTGCTTGGCGATTTCGGCAGCGAGAATATATTTTTCTGTGGGCCGATCGATCGCTCCTGATATAATTAATGGAGTTCTCGCTTCATCGATAAGAATGGAGTCCACTTCGTCGATAACGCAGTAGTTAAAGGGTCTTTGGACAACTTCCCCCATCACTGTAGCCATGTTATCGCGCAGATAATCAAAGCCGAGTTCGCTGTTAGTGGTGTAGGTGATGTCACAGGCATAATTTTTCTTTCTTTCTTCCGGACTCATACCGGCTTGAATTAGTCCCACACTTAACCCTAAAAAGCGATGTACCTGCCCCATCCATTCCGCGTCACGACGGGCGAGATAATCGTTAACGGTGACGACGTGAACCCCTTTTCCGGTCAATCCATTCAAATAAGCGGGGAGAGTGGCAACTAGGGTTTTTCCTTCCCCGGTTTTCATCTCGGCGATTTGTCCTTTGTGCAGTACCATTCCCCCCAATAACTGTACGTCAAAGTGACGCATCCCTAAGACTCGGATGCCCGCTTCCCGGACAATGGCGAAAGCTTCGGGGAGGATTTCCTCGAGAATCTCCTCTCTTTGCTCATAATTTCTCGCTTTGTCCAATCTTTCCTTAAATTCGCTGGTTTTGCTCCTTAATTCGTCATCGGATAGGTTTTTAATATCTTCTTCCAGCAGGTTGATTTCGGTGACGAGGGGCTGAAATTTTTTAATTTTGCGGGCGTTGGGGTCTCCGAGTAGGGCTTTTAACATAGCAGTTTTGATTCTCTCGCTTCGATTGGCTCTTGGTCTGTGGTGTTAACAATTGTATCACTCTCGTTGGGAGTGGAGAGTCATTTATCGGTGAAAAGATAAGGGTGTATCTCGTTTTTATAAATCTGCTGAGTGGGGATTTTTAAAGGGAAACTGTCTTCTAAAATTGGTCATTACTTCCAGTTTTATCACTCAATCCAAGCTTTTGGGGGGTTCTACCCCCCAAACCCCCCGTTGGGTGCGTGGCGCCGCCCCCAAGCCCCCCGCGCATTAGTTTTTCGGTGGGATGCTTACAGACAGCTGCTGATATATCTGTGATAATTTAAGAGTCACTGATAATTGCTGGTTGTCGGTATTTCTGCAAATGTGAGATACACCCAAAGATAAGAGGAAGGGCAGCCGTGGGCAAAAATTAGGTTAATGTTCTCTCAAGCGTCGGTTAACTAAAGGGGAAACCACCATATTTATTAATAATTATATCTATAGTTTCCATAATTGCGATCGATTCTCCCAAAATGGAGATAATTTGTTGATAATGTTCTAAGTCATCGTAGCTAAGGTGGCGACCTTTGCGGTCTTTTAGCCACTTCTGACACACTTGATAACCGCCGATATAAAAGTTCCAAATTTGCGGCGGAATCCCCGCAAAATACTGGTCAGAATTAATCGAAATTTGTTGTTTATTTTCGTCATATTTCACCTGTTCCACTAGATTAGAACCCGCCACGGGATAGCTACTAATTTCTTTTCCTGTCCCTTTCATGAGGTGTAACTGCACTAATCTGTCACCTTTTTTGACTAATTCCCAGAATAATTCTTTATCACTGGTTAGGGGAACACGAGGAAAGTCTATTTTTAAAAATTCGGCGTAACGTTGGCGATATTGGGGAGAGTGAAAGACGGCATAAATATAGTTAAAAATGTCTTCCGGTCCAAAGGTTTTCTTTTCGTCTCCTTTGCCATCACTGATAAATTCTAAGCCAAGCTTTGCGGAAAGTTCCTTAATAAATTCTGGTGCTAGATTGGGACGGCGACCATTTGGCGAGTTGGTTGGTTCTGTGTCAAATAAAGTTGGGGTATTGGTTGGGTAAAGATAAAGGGGGAAAACATTGGCATTATCTAGCGATGAAATAATACATTTGTCTGTAATTGTATTAGTGACAAAGAAATTAGCCGCTATTTGATTTCTTGGTCTTCTTAAAGTAGTCAAAGCAAGATTATAACCTTGAATTAAGTGAGTCATGACTTCATTTCTGGGCATACAATGAAATCCTTTAGATCTACCTGTATAGTAAGTAAATCTGTTATCAAATGGACGATAATTAATCAAAGAAATATTTGATTGAGAATGATCAAATATTTTAATATCTTTTTGTGCTGAATCTATTTTCCAATCTCTTGAGTCTTCATCTAAACAAAAAAATGATCTAGCTTCTTCTACTGGTAGTGAAATAAACTTATTGACAATTGAGTAAATATCTTCTTTCGTAAATTGAATAGTTAAATCATCTCTTGCAGTATATAAACCAACCGAATTAACAGGTATAAGATTAGACAAATTAGGATATTTTTCATATTCTTCTTGCAGATTTTTGTTATTTTTAGTAAACAGATAGAATTCATGTCTAGGCTCTATATCTAACCATCCAGTTGAACTAATATCATTTTCATCTAACCAATGATACTTACCCCCAACTAACTCCCTATTCTCTTTAACCTCTCTAACACCCCACAAATCAGCATGATAAACCTTCGCTAAATCTTGCTGACTATCTTGATACTTGATAAAAAATGCAATCGCTACACCTTGCTGAATATCAAACACATTTTGATCGGGTGAACCATCGGGACAAACTTCTTTTTTCTTGCTATTCCCATGTAAATCTAAAACATAAATCTCATCAAAAGTCTGCATCAAATTTTGACGCATTCCCCGAAAAGTTGGGTTATCTAAATAACCATGATTTGTAATTAACGCCACAACTCCATAACCAGTTTCCGCTACCCGATACTGAGCAAAGCGAATAAACTTCACATAATCATCTAATAAACCTTTGGGGTTTCTCTCTCCCAATGGTTTCCCATCTAATTGATAATAATCCTTAACCAAATTCACAATCCAAGGATCAGTATTCATCGACTGATAGGAATAGGGTGGATTGCCTAAAATCACCATGACTGGCATTTCTTGCTTAACATCTTTTGCCGCGGCTGCTTCATCGCGAATACGATTTAAAAAACCGTCAGCAGGGGGAATTTGAAAAGCTTCCTGTAGGGTGTTAGTGAGATAGATTCCTAAGCGTTCATCGGCACTAAAATCATAGCCTAATTCCTGAAGTTGTAAACCTAACTTCATGTGTGCTACGGTGTAGGGAGCCATCAGTAACTCAAACCCAAAGAGACGCGGTAATAGATGCTGACTCACATAACTAGACCACATCCCTTTCTGTTGACGAAAACTCTCATAGATATAATCGATAACAGAGTGCAAAAAAGTACCGGTTCCCACAGCAGGATCCAGAATTAAAACTTGGTGAACTTCCTGAGTTTCTTGGCTATTATTAGGATTTTTAATAGTAATTTTTTTGGCATCGGCCAAACCTTTAGGAATCTGAAACTTATTTTTCAGAATATAGTCCACACTGCGAACCATGTAAGAAACCACGGGTTCAGGAGTATAATAAACCCCCCTAGACTCACGCATTTTACTATCGTATTCGGCTAAAAAAGTCTCATAAAAGTGAACTACAGGGTCCTCCTTGCGGGTGCGTTTTCCAAAGCTGCCCAGAATCCCCTCCATGTCTGTTTGTTGTAAAATAGTGGCTAGAGTATCCACGGCCCAAGTAATCCGCTCATCTAATTCTGTACCAGCAATTTGATGAAAAATTCCCCGCAAAAAAGGGTTAGTTTTTGGCAGTCGAAATCCTGCCGTTTCCCGGGAAAAAGAACTGATTTGATCCGTATTACAGCGCGCAGCAAATAAACCATAACAAATTGTTTGTGCATACATATCGGCAAACTGCGCTTCGTTGAGATCACTAATTAAAACTCGTTGAAAAGATTGCAATTGTTGCCGCAGCATTCCCCCGCAATCTTGATCTTTTAAAGCTTGTGCGATCGCATCCCGAATTAACTGCGCTAAAGCGGCCATTTTTTTCGCTAATTCTCGCGGTGTTGTTATCTGAATAACTTTCGAGAGAAAAAATTGACAGAACATTTGTTCTACTTGCAAAATACCCTGGGAATCAGGTTTAATTTGCTTTTTTTGATTAAGAGTTGCCACGGAAGCTGATAGACGCAATTCTCCCGATACATACCAACGAAATTCTAAATGATCGGTGATAATTAAGTTACCCAAAGCCTGTAAATAACGTTTTATTTGGGGAGTATTTTCAACCTTTTTGAGAGAAGTTCCGATATCTTTTGCTTCCAGATGACCAATTTCTACCATACCCTGATTAATCACAAAATCCGGAGCGCCACAAGCAATCCTTTTCGGTTCATTGAGAGCTTGTAGGTTATTATTTAGGGATTCAATTAATTTTTTTAAAGCAGGACGATAACTGTGTTCTGTGGCGTTACCCTGTTGATAAATGCCAGTGATTTCCTCTAGATATTTTGGCAGTGAATTAGTCATTATCGGTGCAGCCTATAAACGTTCTTCTATAGATAAAATATAACCTCATTTGCTTTCAATGTCCCCTGAGATGCGCTCATTCTACTTTATCCCTATCCTCAAGGATACCAAAATTAGCTAAAATGAGATAATCGATAGGCGATAATCTCATCCCAACAACTTCACCAAAATATTAACGATGGTCAAAGTGTCATCTCCCTTATCTCTAGAGCATCTCTATCATGTTCCCACCTATACTATAGCCGATACTGCGCGCTATCTCCATATTCCTTTACCCACTCTGAGAACCTGGGTAAAGGGACGCACCTACCCCACCAAAAAAGGACAAAAAGAGTTTTTACCCCTCATTCAACGGCCTAATCCGAATATTCCCCAACTTTCCTTTACTAACTTAGTGGAAGCGCACGTTTTAAGAGTCATTCACACCGTTCATAACATCCCTCTCGATAAAGTTAGACTTACCCTAGACTATATTAGTGAACAATTTAACACCGATCATCCTCTAGTTCAAAAACAATTTAGTACCGATGTAATTGACCTTTTTATCGAACAATTTGAACATTTAATTAATGCCTCCCGTTCGGGACAATTAGCGATGAAACAAGTCTTAAATAATCTCTTAACTCGTATTGAATGGGATGAACAAGATATCGCCACAAGGCTTTTTCCCACTATCAACCTAAAGGGGGAAGACTTCACTGATAAAGTCCTCATGATAGACCCGAATATTTCCTTCGGAAAACCCACTATCAAAGGAACAGGAATTCCCACTAAAATTGTCACAGAACTTTATGATGCGGGGGACTCTATAGAAGATATTGCCAATGATTATAATTGTCAACCTTGGCAAATTGAAAAAGCGATTTTATTCGAGTCCAATTGCCAAGCAGTATGACCTATCAATACACCTATTTTATAGACCGCGCTTTAGGAAAGTCTATCGGTGAAGCTTTGCAAAAAATAGGGGTTAAGATTGAATTTCATCATGCTCATTTTGCCCCAGATGCACCAGATACGCAGTGGCTACCTATTGTTAGTCAAAGAGGATGGATAGTATTAACTAAAGATGTAAACATTGGTAGAAATATTTTAGAAGTTCAACAGATAGCCCGTTATCATGCTCAAGTATTTGTTCTAGTTTCTGGTAACTTACCTCGTCAAACAATGGTTAATATTTTTGTGGAAACAATCGATAAAATCGAGAGAATAACCCAAGGTAATCAAGCTCCTTTTATCGCAAAAATATACCAAAATTGTCAAGTTAAATTGTGGAAAAATAAAAATGAATTAACCAGAATGCTAGAAACTATTTAAAACTTATTAAAATAGTTTCTATTCAGTAACAAATTACAACTAAATTTGTTGACAATATTCTCACCATTACCTTTGATGCAATTGTCGAAATTGTCTGAGCAGTGAACCAGTTTAATCAACTTCTTAATCCCCCCACTTGCTGTTAAATTTATCTCCGTTCACTTCACCCAGGGGGAAGGGGGGACTTCTGGCGAGATTTGAGTTAAACTAGAAAGGTTGACTATTGACAAACATCGATCGCACAGGAGTAAATTATGTCTAGAGTCTGTACTATGACGGGGAAAAAGGCCAATAACGCCTATGCGGTGTCCCACTCCCACCGTCGCACCAAAAAATTACAAGAAGCTAACCTACAATGGAAAAGAGTCTGGTGGTCGGAAGGCAACCGTTGGGTAAAACTACGCATCTCCACCAAAGCTATCAAAACCATTGAAAAGAAAGGATTAGCCGTCTTCGCTAAAGAAGTAGGCTTAAACTTAAATTTGTACTAAGCGAGTAGTTCAGAAGTGAAGACGAATCGGCCGTATCGTTGACTCCTGTGCTTTTGATTATTAAGTATTGCAACAGGGAGTGATGTGGGGTGAAAACTACCTTTAAGATTAAAAACTTAAAACGACCTGTTCAGGAGAATTTCAATGTATTCAACCCTATTAATGGCCGCTACCGCCGTGCAAGGTTCCAACGAATGGAGTCCCAAAGTGGCGATTGTCATGATTATCTGCAATATTCTCGCTATTGCTTTCGGTAAAGCGACTATTCAACAACAAAATGTCGGTCCTGCTTTACCTTCCCCCGCTTTATTCGGTGGTATGGGATTAGGCGCTTTACTAGGTACTACCAGTTTTGGTCATGTCCTCGGCGCCGGTGTTATCCTCGGTCTCTCCCGTCTCGGAGTTATCTAAATATTTGTTGATTTTCTCAATCGGTGGCCAAAAGTCACCGATTTCTTTTGTGACAAATTCTGGACTATATAAGTAGGTAGGTGTTAAAAATTGTCTGATCCCCCCGCCTATCGGCACCCCCCTTATCAAGGGTGGCAGGGGGGATCAGAGGCAAAATCTATTTTCTATTTAATTAGAACCACTTACTTATAATAAATATGACTTTACCTCAAAAAAATTCTTTTTGGTACGATGATCGATTTCAGAAGATTTTTCTACAGGTAATTATCCTGCTAATTGTCTGCCTAATTTTCTGGTTTTTTGGCCACAATTTAGTGATTAATTTCCAACGCTTACGCTTAAGTTTTGGCTTTGGCTTTCTCTTTGATCCTGACCGACCAGCTTCTTTTGCGATTGGTGACTCTCCTATTCCCTACAGTCCCACCGATACCTATTTTCGCGCTCTTTTGGTGGGATTAGTTAATTCCCTCCGCATTATGATTACTGGCATATTTTTGGCGATTAGTCTGGGAATAGTCATCGGGTTAGGTCGCTTGTCGGATAATTGGTTAATTCGTCAGTTGGCAACAATTTATGTGGAAACTATTCGCAATACTCCTCTATTATTACAATTATTTTTCTGGTATTTTGCGGTATTTCTGAAACTGCCGAAGATTGAGGACTCTCTAGAGTTCTTTGGCAGGGTATTTTTAAATAACTCAGGAGTATATTTACCTTTCCCCGCTAATAGTTTCAGGACATGGTTAGCCTTAGCTATCATTGCTTTAGGAATAATTTTCTCAGTATTTTTATATCTAAAAAATAAACTTAGTTTATGTCTAACTAGCCTACTAATCCTAGTTATATTTCCTCTAATCTGGGGTTTACAATGGCAAAGTCCCCAAGTTAATCCTATTAATCAAAATATTGACTTTGGTTTACATCTTTCTTCTGAGTTTGCCACCCTCTTAATCGGTTTAACTGTTTATACAGCTGCCTTTATCGCGGAAACAGTACGGGGGGGAATTCAATCGGTTAATCGGGGACAATGGGAAGCAGCTAAAGCCTTGGGATTAAAACCTTTATTAGTGATGAGATTAGTGATTTTTCCCCAAGCTTTGCCAGTGATTATTCCTCCTTTAACTAATGAATGTTTAAACCTGGTTAAAAACTCTAGTTTAGCGATCGCTATCGGTTATAATGATATTTATGCTATCTCTAGTACCATCGCTAATCAGACAGGAAAAGCTGTAGAAATGTTAATAGTAGTTATGGCAACCTATTTATTCTTTAATCTGGTGATTTCCTTGACTATGAATCAATTAAACAAACGGGTAAAAATTCAGGAAAGATAGTAACACACCAGAATTGAGCGATAAAGTAACTAATGAGCATTAGCAGAATATAAAGCGGTGATAATTGCTGTCACCGCAGGACTAAGACTAGATAAAACTACCACAGAAGCGGTGGCAATGATGATAGTAGTAGCCATTCTCACCATACCGTCTGTACCTTTTTGATAGGCATCAAATTTATAATCTATGCGATCAATTTTTTGTCCTATTTCATCTCGCCACTTACTGAATGCGTCCTGTGATTGGCTGAATTTTTCTTGCAAATCACTAACTTCATCACTTAATTGAATCAACGCCGCTCTGATGTCATCATTACTGGGATTTTCGGGAATTTGCATGACCTTGATTAGCAATAAACTAACAACCGCATACATTATAGCAGTTCTTAGCCATAAATTACAATTTTTTATCGGGAGGAGGAGTCAATCGCCAGCGCACTAAAAAACTATCAATACTTTCTAAACATTCCAAGTCATCTTTAGGTAAATAAGAATCTTTTAACAAGAAAGAAAAAGCCTGTTTAAACTCTTGACTATCAGCTTGAATCGGACTAGCAAAATGACAAGGAATAACCTGTTTAATCGGCCATTGGCAAATTCTATCAACCCATTGACTAACCTCGTCAGTAGTGCGATTAAGAATCAAAGTTTGCAAAATGGGTGCTACTATTAACCTCCCCTCTCGACGCAAATTTAAAAAAGTCCTTTGCCAATCATCACCCCATTGAAAAGGGAATAAACCAAAATAGGCTTTTTTACTCTTTTCCTTAGCAGTAAAAGCATCTCGAAAAACCTTAATCCAATTGGGAACAGCTAAAACCGGAGGTTGAAAATAAAGAGCAAAAAGACAAATTCTCTGCCAACCCCGACGGCGATTTTCTGGGGTATTCTCCACCAAATCCTTAGCACTATTTTTAGCGTGAAACAGGAGAGGATAGGGGTCTAATTCTAAAATAGCCGGAGGATTTTCTGGGATAGAAATAATTCCATCGGTCAGCAGCAGAGTTTGAGAGTAGTGATGAAAAAAAGCCACTTCCGAGAAGTATCCCACATTCAGATCAATTGCGGGTAAAACTTCATAACTAAAATCCTTTCCTAAAGGAGTGGTTGCCGAGTCAGCCGGTAAAATTTCTGTTCGTTTTGCCGGTAAACCCAACCAACTCAAAGGTAAATTAAGAGGAAAACTCCATTGATTAGGAGCAACATAAACTATAGCCTTAGGAAAATAACGGGCAAAAGGACCGACAAAAACCTTATGTTCAATCCCAGAAATCGTCGGCAAAATAATATATTTAACTTCCCCGTGTTGACTTTCCAACTCACGCATTAAGCGAATACATTCAGGAGTCGGGGCCACTGGTGCATAAACAAATAAACCCCCAGATGCTAACTTAATTACCGTCATGCGAATCGGCACGACCACATAAAAAATACCCTGCAATTGCTCAAATGTCCAGAGCGTATCTTTCACCACTTCTTGGCGAATTGTCCGTCTTTGACCGTAGGGATAAAGTGGTACAATTGGCCAAAAAGGCCATGATAAATCTTGCGGACTAATTGCGGCTTTTGTCATCGTCTGATTCTATCGCTGAAAATCTCTATTTTAGTTATCATAAACCCTTCTAATCCCCATGACTAATAAACTGCCCATTGATTCTTTGGTCAATACTTGGAATAGTCTCACGGGGGAAGTGATGAAAAGACTCCCCATCGACCAGTTGACTAATACTGTTCTCCAGTGGTTTAGTGTTAGTGACAGTCAAGTGGCGGAAATTTTAGAAAAAGTCCGTCAAGAATTACCCACCACCGAGGCGCTGTTAATCGGCAAACCCCAAACGGGAAAAAGTTCGATTATTCGGGGGATAACGGGAGTTTCGGCGGAAATCGTCGGGCAGGGTTTCCGTCCCCACACCCAAAACACCCAGCGCTACACCTACCCCGCGGAAGACTTACCCCTGTTGATTTTTACCGATACGGTGGGGTTAGGGGATGCCTATCAACACACAGACACGGTAATCGCGGAATTATTAGCAGATTTAGCCGAAAATACGGGATGCGCCCAGGTTTTTATCGTGACGGTAAAAATTAATGATTTTGCCACCGATAGCCTCCTGGAAATTACCAAACAACTGCGGCAAAAATACCCTAAAATACCCTGTTTACTGGCTGTCACCTGCCTTCATCAGCTTTATCCTCCTAATACCGCCGATCATCCCCCTTATCCTCCCGATTTCGAGGATATCAATCGCGCCTATCAAGAAATTAAAGAAACTTTTAAGGATTTATATGATAATTCTGTGCTAATCGATTTCACCCTAGAGGAAGACGGTTACAACCCTGTTTTTTACGGTTTAGAGGCATTTAGAGACAATTTAGCCGATTTATTGCCAAAAGCCGAGGCTAACACCATCCACCAACTTTTAGATCGGGAAACCAGCAATAAATTAGGCAATCTCTATCGGGACGTGGCCCGACGCTATATGTTAGCCTTTTCCGTCATAGCGGCGACCTTGGCGGCGATTCCCTTACCCTTAGCGACTATGCCCGTGTTAACCGCCCTACAAGTGTCAATGGTGGGGGTTTTAGGCAAATTATACGGTCAAGTCTTAACCCCATCCCAAGCCGGTGGAGTCGTCAGTGCGATCGCTGGCGGCTTTTTGGCCCAGGCCATCGGTCGGGAATTGGTGAAATTTATCCCCGGTTTTGGCAGTGTCATCGCCGCTTCTTGGTCTGCTGCCTATACCTGGGCCCTAGGAGAGGGCGCTTGTGTCTATTTTGGCGATTTAATGGGGGGTAAAAAACCCGATCCTAAGAGGATTCAAAGGGTGATGAAAGAGGCTTTTTCTGCTGCCCAAGAAAGATTTAAAAATGTCGCTACCGGAGGAGATAAAATGTAGTTATTAGCCACTTAAGTGTTGGATATGAAGCAACATCACTGGAAATTTACTTGGGCTTATGAACCTGAAGAATGGCTCAATACAGTTGAATATATCCCGTTCAAGTAATAGACAAAACATATCAAAAATGTGCCATCAGTTTCAGTGAGTAGTCGTATAATGGCTTTATGCAGTTTGACTGGAATAAAAATTCTATCAAAGCACGAAGTCTCATTTGAGTCGGCAAAAACTGTTTTTGATGATCCTCTCTATGTTGAATTCTACGATCCAGAGCATTTAGAAGGAGTTGATATTATGTTAGTTAAAGGAATTAAAAAAGGTAAAATTATTGAGTTATTAGAGTAAGTTTATTTTCCTGATAATGAAGATGTATTAGTAGAAATTAGAGAGGTTAATGATTTTTGGTCAGCTTTGCCCACAGTTAAAAATGAAAGGAAAAAGGCAGTAAATCCGAGAGATGAAAACGATAATTTTGCTGATTTCCACAGATAATAATCTCTGCTTGCGGCGCTAATTCGGCTATCCATTGACGACAGGCTCCGCAGGGAGTTAACTGACTAATATCATCCTTCCCATCGATACAGGCTATAGCGATCGCCCGTACTTCTCGATCGCCCGCTGCGATTATTTGCGCTAAAGTTGCCCTTTCCGCGCACAAACTCAAGCCATAACTAGCGTTCTCTACATTAGTACCAGCATAAATCTTTTTATTTGTCAAGACCGCTGCCCCCACCCGAAAACGGGAATAGGGAGAATAGGAAAGTTTCGCCACTTCCCGAGCAGTGTCACAGAGTTGTTGTCTTTCTTGTTCAGATAGGGTCATCGGCTGCAGATAGCAGGGAGAAGGGAGAAGGGAGAAGGGAGAAGGGAGAAAAAAGCCCAATCCTGACTCCTAAATAGGGTCTGCTGAATAAATCTAAAAACCTTGTTGGGTAAGACTTTTAGACTTTTTGTCAATCAAAAAGTACCAGGCATGGGAGTGATCAGGGGGAAAATTCAGGTACTTTTTCCCTGAAAATTAGGTAGTTGACC
>NZ_JADBSA010000396.1:0-3581 GCF_020246945.1 Microcystis sp. M113S1
AACCTTGTTGGGTAAGACTTTTAGACTTTTTGTCAATCAAAAAGTACCAGGCATGGGAGTGATCAGGGGGAAAATTCAGGTACTTTTTCCCTGAAAATTAGGTAGTTGACCACCTGAAAATCGGTAAAACCCATCCCCCACCCCCCAACCCCCAACCCCCCACCCCCACCGAAAAACTTTTTCAGCAGACCCTAATTAGTTATCTTTTAGCGACAATGAACAAGGAGCAACTTTTAACCGAACCTTTTTTACAATTACCGACCGAAACATCAGTACAAGTGATTTGGTTTACGGAATTTTTTGGCACTCGTCATCAGCTGTGCTACGGGGAAAAACTAGAGAAAATTGCCCTCGCTCAAACTAGCAAATTAACTAGAGTTAGAGAAGATGCCAAATCGAGAACCCTTGAAGCTTATCAATCTTTAACCGATCGAGAAATCTGGCGACATCAGGCCGAAATTACTGATTTAAAGCCTGGGGAAAGGATTCCCTATCAAGTCACCAGTTTTCAGGAAAATACAGCGATTAGAAGTGATCTTTATACCCTTACCCCAACACCAAAAAAAGGAACTAATCTCAAAATTCTGCTCACTTCCGATCATCAATTAATGCCGATGACTGCCGCTAATTTGCAAAAAGTTAGCGAAACTATTGGACAGGTAGATGCGGTTTTTTTAGCCGGAGATTTAGTTAATATACCCGATCGAGCGTCGGAATGGTTTGATGATAGTCGCGGTGGGTCATTTTTTCCCTGTTTACAAGGTCGTGCTAATTATACTCTCACAAAAAATGGCATTCAAACTATTTATAAAGGAGGTGAAATTATTCAAAATGCACCCTTATTTCCTGCTATTGGTAATCATGAAGTTATGGGCAGATTTTCTACTTCCAGAGGTTTAAATGAACAGTTTGAAGATGCTATTCCTCACTTTATTGCTAAAAAACTAGCAGAGGATACAGCAGCAATTAATGAAAACTGGTTAAAAAATAAGGCTTTCAACACAGAAACCTACGAAGAAATTTTTTCTTTGCCTCAAAATAAATATTATTCTCTAACTTTTGGTGATATTCGTTTAGTGGTTTTATATGTTACTAATATCTGGAGAAATCCCAATTTAGAACCCAGTGCAAGGGGAAGATATTACGAAAATCAAAGAGATTTAGATAGACCCGATCGCTGGGGTTACGGTCAGCATATTTTTGAGCCAATTGCTCAGGGTAGTCCTCAATATCAATGGTTAGAAAAAGAGTTAAATAGTCGAGAATTTCAAGAGGCTAAATATAAAGTAGTTATGTTTCATCATCCTCCCCATACCCTAGGAGGAAATATCGTTCCACCCTACACCGATCCCCTACCGACAATTCAAGAGGATGCCACGGGAAAAGTTACATCAGTACGCTATGATTATCCCCAAGAAAATGATTATATTATTCGCGATCTAATTCCTTTATTAGAATCGGCCAAGGTTAATTTGGTTTTCTATGGTCATTCTCATTTATGGAATCGTTTTCTTAGTCCTAACGGCACTAATTTTCTCGAATCTTCTAACGTAGGTAATAGTTATGGTGCTTATTTAGGTGATAAAAAACGTCCTGTACCTCTCGATAGAAATTATGCAGCCATCGGTAATCCGAATGGATTAGCAGCAATTATCCCGAATATTGCTCCTCTAGTGGATTGGGTTAATCAACCTTTACCCTATATTGCCAGTAATGATGTGACGGTTTTTAGCATTTTAGATACAGAAAAAGGAACCGTGAGCAGTTATCGTTTTGATACTCGTTATCCTGACTCCGAAGTAATTAAATTTGATGAATTTGACCTTTTTAGCATAGGTGAAATATAATAAAATCAAAGAGTGCCGGTTAAATAGATTCTCTTGGGGTTAATTCTATGACTACTGTTACTAGCAATGATATTCAAGAATTGAAAGACTTACTCTCGGCAATGCGACAGGAAAACCGCGAGCAGATGATTTCCCTGCGAGAAGAAACCCGCGAGCAGATGATTTCCCTACGAGAAGAAACCCGCAAGCAAATTGATACGCTAAAGGAAGATAATCGCAAACAACTAGAAACCCTGAGAGAAGAAAATAACAAGCAATTTATTAACCTACACAAAGAAATCACGGAAGTCAAAATTATCACGGCTAAAATTGAAGGAACAATTCAATCCCAAGCAATATTAACCCAAAAAATTCCTGATTTAATCGAGAAAGTTGGGGAATTAAAAAACTGGAAACAAATAGCTATTGTCGCTATCACTGCTTTTACCAGTGCCACAATTACTTGGTTTATTCGAGGAGGAAATTTAAAACCTTAAAGTCTGGCATTTTTCTCAATTCCTAATTGGTGCATTTGCAGAATAATCGGTTTCAGGGTTTCTCCGAAAGCGGTTAAAGAATGGTCGATTCGCCACCGCCTTTGCAGTCCCCCAGTTAACTTATGCCACAGGATAAATGTATAGGCACAAAACACCAAGATAAAATAAAGTGGTGTAATCGGTTATAAATCACTCCGAAGGCATTATTGGTCATTTGAGTTAGATTTTTCCTTTCACTTTCCCCTAATAATCCTCCTAAATACTGTCTGAACCCATTTTTTTGCGCTTTGCTCTTGAAGCAATTGTCAAAACGTCCACACCATCGGTCAAAGCAGGGAAGCATCGCGGCCGAGGTTGTCTCTTTCATCGCTGCTCTCTCAGCGTCAAGTGCTTATTCTATAACGATTATACTCTTGTTGATCGTTTAAGTCCCACTAGGATAAATTGATCTCTAATAACCCCGGTGGTGGCGCAATCTCGATGCGTGCCGCTTTCAGATCCACCAGTGGAACAATTTCTTTGACGAAGGGGACCAAGGCCCTGGCCTCTGAGTCGGAGGATGGACTTTTTTTCTTGACAGAGGCGAGATTTGCTTCTAGTTGCACTGCTAAAATGTCATTACCCGCCCAGAAAATATCTACCACAACCCCGATTTTTTCTCCTGTAAGGTGATGATAAACCTCTAAGTTCACTAGCTCGCTAACATGATATTCATCCGCTTTTAGGTGAGGTTTTTCTAGTTTATTTGCCCATAATTTATATCCGCGCAAAGCTTCGGCTTGTTCCCGATTTTCAACCCCCTCTAACTTGATAACATAAACATTTTTGCCCGGTAGCTCACGTCCCCTGAGCAGAGTAATTTCTCGGATTTCTCCCCCTTGGATCCCTTGTATTCCCCTCACCCCTCGCTTCTGAAAACGTTCGGGAAAATCTGATACCGATAAAACTCGCAATTCTCCCTCCAGTCCCTGGGGTGCTACTATTGTCCCAATTTCTAGCCAATTTTCTTCCATTGTCTCGACATTTTTTGCTATAGCTTTCCCTAGTATATAGCCTTTTTTGTCTCGCTCCTAGATTTTAAAAGTCTTGTTGACACTCCCCGCTCTAAAGAGACGGGAATTCTTGGTTCACAGAGATTACTTGCGAAAGACAGAATTGCTTCTGAAAAAGTAGAGGTATTCTCTCCCCAAGCGTTTATTGGATCGAGCATCGAAGGTTCCGGTATGCCCTACCGTACTTAGTCCCCTTTTAAGGATGT
>NZ_JADBSA010000397.1:0-12582 GCF_020246945.1 Microcystis sp. M113S1
CTAAGCGGTGTAGTAATTGCGGGTATATTGCTGAGAAAATGCCGTTAGATGTTCGAGAATGGGACTGTCCAGACTGTGGGACGCACCATGACCGAGATATTAACGCTAGTAAAAACATTTTGGCCGCAGGACTTGCGGTGTCAGTCCGGGTCGCGACCATAAGACCAGAACAGATTTACTCTGTTAAGGCAGGTGCGGAACCCCGCAAGGGAAAGAAGCAGAAACCTAAATCGTGAGGTTTGGGAATCACCGTCCGTTTACGGCGGTGAGGATGTCAACATAAAGAGGAATCCTCTCTCAGGTAAGAGCGGTAGTATGGCTTACTCGACACAGCAGTTAATTGAAATCCTCGATCGAGAAATGCACGCCACTTGCAAAGGGGAACGTCTGTTACTCTCCCCGGCGGAGCGCATTGATAATCCAGTGATTGCCAAGGCGATCAATCTAGAAAAGGTGGGCAAAGTCTTCGCCTATCAGGATTTTCGCCGCCAAGTTCACGATTATCAACAACAATATCAGGTTTCGGGCATTATCTGGCGTGTTTGTCAATGGGGCGATCGCACTCTCCGTTATCCCGAAATTCATAATCAATTAGTTGCCGTGGCGGGTGACAAGGAAATTCTCATGGCTGCCAAAGCCTCGGTTTTAGAGTTTTGGAACAGTATCACCCCTAATATGAATTTTTGGTGGGCGCTTAACTCCCGTCGTCCCATTTCTGCCGATTCTCTAGCAGAATTAGTCGCCCAGTCCGAATGGGCGGAATTAGATGTGGCGCGCACAGAATTATATCTCGGCCTCTGTTGGGGTAATCCTTTAGAACACCAGTATCAATGGGCGCAACCCTTTTCCGGTTGTCATCGCATTATCGCCGCCGTCGATGAACCTAGTTCGATTAAGGTCTGAGGGCGATTGATGTCTTGGGAATTATGAATTATGAATTATGAATTGGGGTGTGGGGTGTAGGGAAGGAAACCTCTTTCATCTCTGGTGGTGAAAATTTTTTCATCGAGACTGACTCCTGATGATCGACTCCTATTGTAAAGTTTTGTTAATTTTTCTGGGATTAGGGTATTTTGTAAAAATAGATACAGAATTGTATGTTATATATATTAGTGGGTGATTTAAAAAGTTCAAAATGCGATTTGCAGATCGGAGGAAATGATTATGTCTACAGAACAACAAGCTCGCGCCTTAATGATGCGTCACCACCGCGCCGTCAAAAATCGTCAACAATCGATGTTAGAGAGAAGTGCTTCTGAAATCGGTATTGACAATGACAATGGCTACGGGGAAACCGTTCAACGTCGCTTCTCGGCCGACTTTTCTTCACAAACTTATTGATCGCTCTGGTGTTACTCTCAGTTAGGGTCTTAGATTTCGCCAAAGTGTAAGCTTTCAATCTTAGAATTAAGTGAACAATCAGCCCACACAAACCGAGATAGGAATGTGTGGGTTTTCGGTTTTTAGAAATCATGGGGTTACGTCTGGGATAGAGATGGTTTTATTTTATTTGCAAGACGAGGCGATATTTAGGTTGTCCAGTTCTCAATTTTTCCATGGCTTCATTCACCTGCGAGATAGGATAGGTTTCTGTAACGGGTTCAATGCCATGGCGAGAGGCAAATTCGATCATTTTATTGATGGTACTGGGACTACCCAAAGGACTACCAGAAATCGATTTTTGACCCATAATCAAGGGAAAAGCGTAGGTAGCCATGGGTTCAAGAACAGCCCCAACAATATGCAGACGACCTTTGGGACGTAAACAGGCGATATAAAGACCCCAATCGAGATTAACGTTAACGGTAGAGATGATGAAATCAAAGTAATTTTGTACCGATTGCAAAGCTTCGGGGTCTCTGGAATTGATAAAATGAGTCGCGCCTAATTCTTTGGCCTCCGCTTCTTTATCGGGACTACTGGAAAAAGCGGTTACTTCGCAGCCCCAAGCTTTGAGGAATTTTAAGGCTATATGTCCCAATCCACCAATACCAATGACACCAACTCGGGCCGTGGGTTTAATATCAAATTGCACAATCGGATTAAAGACGGTAATACCACCACAAAAAAGCGGGCCAGCTTTGGCAGCATCCAACTGGTTCCCCAAGGGAACTAACCAACTATGATGGGCCCGGACTTTTTCAGCAAAACCGCCATGGCGACCGACGATAGTTCCTTCGGCAGTAGCACAAAGGTTTTGATCCCCTGACATACAAGTTTCACAGGTCGAACAGGAACGGGAAAACCAACCAAGACCGACTCTTTGCCCTATCTTTAATTCTTTGACTTTAGCACCAAGAGCGGCGATCGTGCCGACCACTTCATGACCGGGGACAAAGGGATAGGTGGTCAGTCCCCAATCGTTATCGAGCATACTTAGGTCACTGTGGCAGATGCCGCAATATTCCACCTCGATTTCCACATCTTCATCCGCTAATATACCCGGATCGTAGTCAAAAGGCTCTAGTTTTCCCCCTTTCTCTCGGGCAGCATAGGCTCTAATCATGATTAAGTCCTCTAGAATGGGTTTATTGGTTATCTTAACCCAAATTTATCGAAAATTCCGGTTAAGAAGATTGGGCGATAATTCCACTGCTAGGGACATCAACATCAAGGAAGTCCGCTCGGGATGATTAAAAAAATCTTAAAAACCGGAATTTTAAGAATAGCCAGGGGCGATCGCTAACTGGCAGCATCAGCAAAATTACTGGTTGTGGGTTACTCTTGTATATAGACTGGTCGCTGGCCGCTTGCGGACTTTACCGACAAGTTTTGTTAGGATCGGATAAAAATTGTCCTGTTTCAACCTCGGCAAGATTAGACGAGATAAAAAGCCCGTTTCTAATTTGCGGATAATTTTTGTCAGCGATTGTATCCTATTAACTATAGTTATTATCAGAGCGTCATGGGAAAAGTCATCGGCATCGACTTAGGGACAACCAACAGTTGTGTTGCGGTACTCGAAGGAGGTCAGCCGATTATAGTTGCCAACTCGGAAGGGGGAAGGACAACTCCTAGTATCGTGGGATTCGGCAAGGTCCAGCGCCTAGTGGGACAACTGGCCAAACGTCAAGCGGTCACTAATGCCGAAAATACCGTCTATAGCATCAAACGTTTTATCGGTAGGCGTTGGCAAGACACCGAGGTAGAAAGGGGACGAGTTGCCTATCATTGCCAACGCGGTCGCGATGATACCGTCAATATCAAAATTCGCGATCGGGAATTTACCCCCCAAGAAATCTCGTCCATGATCCTGCAAAAATTAAAGGCCGATGCTGAGGCCTATCTGGGAGAACCGATTAACGAGGCCGTGATTACAGTGCCCGCCTATTTTACCGATGCCCAACGTCAGGCCACTAAAGACGCGGGGATAATCGCAGGACTAGAAGTATTAAGAATTATTAACGAACCCACCGCCGCCGCCCTGGCCTACGGTTTAGATAAACAAAACGAAGATCAACATATCCTCGTTTTTGACCTAGGGGGAGGAACCTTCGACGTTTCCATCCTGCAACTAGGGAAGGGAGTCTTTGAAGTGAAAGCCACCGCCGGCAATAACCATCTTGGGGGGGACGATTTTGATAACCTCTTAGTGCGGTGGCTGGTGGAGAACTTTCAAAGCCAAGAAAACATCGATCTAGCCAGCGATCGCATGGCGATCCAAAGACTGCGAGAAGCCGCCGAAAAAGCCAAAATCGAGCTTTCTAGCCTGATTACCACGTCGCTCAATCTCCCCTTTATCGCCGCCGACGAAACCGGTCCTAAACACCTAGAATTGGAAATAACTCGCGCTAAATTCGAGGAATTAACCAGAGAATTAGTGGAAAAAACCCTCGAACCCGTACAACAGTCCCTCAAAGATAGCGAACTGCAGCCTAGCGATATCAACCGTGTCATTCTCGTCGGTGGTTCCACCAGAATGCCCGCCGTACAGCAATTAATCTCCCGTTTCTTTTCTGCGGGCCAGATCGATCGCTCTGTTAACCCCGATGAGGCCGTTGCTTTGGGGGCGGCGATTCAAGCTGGAGTTTTAGGTGGAGAAGTGGCAGATGTCCTCCTTCTTGATGTCACCCCCCTTTCCCTCGGCATTGAAACCCTCGGCGAAGTCTTTACCAAAATTATCGATCGCAATACCACTATCCCCACCAGTAGATCTCAGGTTTTTTCCACCGCTGCCGATGGTCAAACTTCGGTGGAAATTCATGTTCTGCAAGGGGAAAGGGCCATGGCCCGGGATAATAAAACCCTCGGTAAATTTCTCCTGACGGGAATTCCTCCCGCCCCTAGGGGTATGCCACAAATCGAAGTGGCCTTCGAGATCGATGTTAACGGCATCTTGAAAGTGGCCGCCAGCGACCAAGGCACCGGCAAGGAACAAAGTATTGTCATTAGCCATACTGGAGGGCTGAAACCGAACGAAATTGAAAAAATGCGCCTAGAAGCCGAAAAATACGCCGAATTTGATCGCAGTCGTCTGCAAATGATCGATATTCGCCACCAATCCGATAGTCTTTTCTATAGCTACGAAGTCACCCTCAGGGAAAACAGTGAGTTAGTCGCCCCCGATATCCGGCAACTGGCCGACCAGAAGCGGCAACAGTTGGAAATCGCCCTGCGCGACCCTTCCATATCCTCAGAAAAGCTAAAAACCACCCTGGAAGAATTTCGTCAGATTGTCCTCGAAATCGGTACCCGCATCTACACGGGTAAACAAGAGGAAACCCAACCCCTCAACGGTACTGGTTTTCAATCGATCGATGTCACCGAAAAACTGACCCGACCCACCCGCACCCAAGCCACTTCCTCCAATACCTTCGCCAAGGGGCTAACCCTCTCCCACACTAGAACCAGAACCTATAGTAATCTGGAAACTAAATCCGGCGAATCGGGCAGTGATGATCAGCCCTACGATGGCGAAGAAATGAGTGCCAGTGACTACGAGGCCGTAGATTAAAAAGTGATCAGTAATCAGTAATCAGATGTGAGTTTTCAGCTTTTTTCTCCCCTATCCCCTATCCCCTATCCCCTATCCCCTATCCCCCATCCCCTAACCCCCAGCAAAAATAGTAGGGATAACCCAACTAAACTATTATGTATAGTTTGTTAAAGTAACAACTAGACTTAAACTTTATTTATAAATTGCCAGCAGAACCATAGTCCCCTATGCCCACTGATTACTACGAAATTCTAGGTGTCTCGCGAGATGCCGGCAAAGAAGACATCAAACGCGCCTATCGTCGTCTCGCCCGAAAATACCATCCCGATGTTAACAAAGAACCAGGAGCCGAGGAACACTTCAAAGAAATTAACCGCGCCTACGAAATTCTCTCGGAACCAGAAACCCGCAATCGTTATGACCGCTTTGGTGAAGCTGGGGTTTCTGGGGGCGCTGCCGGTTTTGATCCCGACAATATGGGCGGTTTCGCCGATATCTTTGAGACAATCTTTAGTGGTTTCGGGGGCATAGGCGGCCAAGCAACCGCCCGCCGACGCACAGGCCCTACCCGGGGCGAGGATCTACGTCTCGATTTTAGACTAAAATTCCGCGAGGCTGTCTTTGGCGGCGAAAAGGAAATCCGCATCCGTCATCTGGAAACCTGTCAAACCTGTAAAGGCAGTGGGGCCAGACCGGGGACCAGTTCCCGTACTTGTACTACTTGCAATGGTGCTGGCCAGGTACGTCGCGCCACCCGTACTCCCTTCGGTACTTTTGCTCAGGTTTCGGTCTGTCCCACCTGTGACGGTACTGGAGAGGTGATCGAGGAAAAATGCGATGTTTGCGGCGGTTCCGGACGCAGACAGGAAACCAAAAAACTGAAAATTACCATCCCCGCGGGGGTTGACAACGGCATGAAATTGCGCGTTGCCCGGGAAGGTGACGCAGGACTTAAAGGCGGGCCGCCGGGAGATTTATTCGTTTATCTAACCGTGGAAAACGATGGGGAATTTCAACGGGAAGGTAATGATATTAAATCGGATATCACGATTAGCTATATCCAAGCGATTTTGGGATGTACCATCAAAGTTAATACGGTAGATGGCCAAGAAGACCTGACTATCCCTGCCGGTACTCAACCGAACACCGTACTGATTTTAGAAAATAAAGGGGTTCCCAAATTAGGCAATCCCGTCAGCCGCGGTGATCATCGCATTACCGTTAAAATCTCGATTCCTACCCGTGTCACCGGAGAAGAACGGGAATTGCTGGAAAAATTAGCAAAAGTTCGCGGGGAAACCGTGGGGAAAGGCGGCATCGAGGGATTTTTAGGTAATATCTTCCATAAATAATTATGACTTTAGACCTGCGCGGCACTCCCTGCCCAATTAATTTTGTCCGGACAAAATTGCAATTAGAGAAAATGACCGCCGGGGAACGGTTGGAAGTCTGGTTAGATGCTGGGGAACCAATCGAACAGGTTCCCACTAGCCTGACAGTGGAGGGTTATCAGATAGAATCGATCGAAGACCGAGATAGCTTTTTTGTTCTCAAAGTCTATCGCCCCGATTCCTAAATGGTAGATGCACAATTAACCGATTTATACGGTACAGTGGTGGCCGTACAGGCGAATTTCTATCAGGTACGCTTGGATTCTCCCGTTATGGGCGAGAATCTCCTCTGTACCCGTCGCGCTCGCTTGCAAAAAATCGGTCAATCGGTGATGGTTGGTGATTGGGTGCGTGTGGAGGAAGCCAATTTTGATGATCGGCAGGGTGCGATCGCAGAAGTCCTCCCCCGCAGTACCGAGATCGATCGGCCGGCCGTTGCTAATATCGAGCAGATTTTGCTAGTTTTTGCCCTTGCTGAACCCGTCCTCGATCCTTGGCTGATCAGTCGTTTTTTGGTGAAAGCCGAGTCCACAGGCTTAGAAATTGCGGTCTGTGTCAATAAAATCGATCTGGGGGAACCCGAACAAATAGAGGTCTGGGGCGATCGCCTAGCTAGTTGGGGATACTGGCCCTTTTTTGTCAGTGTGGAGAAAAATCGGGGATTTGAGGCTTTATTGGCACAATTAAACCATAAAATCACTCTCTTGGCCGGTCCTTCGGGAGTGGGAAAATCGAGTTTAATTAATTGTCTAATTCCTGAGATTAATCAACGGGTGGGGGATGTGTCGGGAAAACTGCAAAAAGGTCGTCACACTACCCGTCATGTGGAGTTATTTGCTTTACCAAATCGGGGTTTATTGGCCGATAGTCCGGGATTTAACCAACCGGATATTAACTGTTTACCGGAACAATTAACTTTTTATTTTCCGGAAGTGAGACAGCGTTTAGCTTTAGGAAATTGTCAATTTAATGATTGTACTCACCGTCGGGAACCTAACTGTGTGGTGAGGGGAGATTGGGAACGTTACCAACATTATTTAGAGTTTTTAGAAGAAGCGATCGCACGAGAACAGTCATTACAGAAAACTAGCACAAAAGAGTCAAGTTTAAAGTTAAAAATTAAAGAAGCAGGTCAAGAAACCTACGAACCCAAATTAGCCAATAAAAAATATCGTCGTCCTTCCCGTCGCGGCAAAAATCAAGATCAGGAACGCTACGAAAATAAAACTCTCCAAGATATTTATAATGACGATTCTGAATAGAATCGGTTAGGATACTTTTATCTTCAGGGTTACTAAAGTAAGAATCGGGAAAAGATGCTAGGGGGTGTTGTACTTTGAGTCTATTTGGTGCATTTTTTGATAGACTAACTCGGAAATTTTTGGGAAAATTTGCCAATTTTGAGCGTAGGCAGCATCTTGGGTAAACACAGCTAAAATATAAGCAACTTGACCATCATTAATATAAGCTACCTCATTACGACTGTCACTTGTCCAACCAGCTTTAGAAGCAAATTCTTTGATATTTTTAGGGTCACTGTTGGCAAAGTATTCACCAAAAAATCCTTTAATTGGATTAAAATGACCTTGACCTTGATTCGGGTCAATATTTTTCCAGCTGCCATCTTGCATAATGTTCATTCTGTTCAAATAGTATCGCATCTCCTGACTAGATTCGGGCGATATAGCTTGTCCTGTAATAATTTCATACATTAATCTAGCAGCCTGTTCAGTTGTAATTTTATTTCTAATCGGATTTTTAGAATCATTGCCTCTCATTTTTAAATCAGCACCTTGAGGTTTAAACATTTTTTTAGAAGGAATGGGATAGGTTTTTTGGTTAATATTGATACCACTATAACCTGCATCGACAAAATATTGATTAAGTACATTTCTTTTTTTTAACCACTCTTGATACTCCGACTGGCTTATATTTTTATGATTTGATTTTGCTCCAGTAATAGCATCAACAATATTACTTGATTCTTCATTGTCTGACTTTCCGATCATCTCTTGAATTTCAATAGTATATTCTCCTATATCTCCTTGATGATAATTAACATAACCGTACAGAGCAACTAGCCAAAAAAGCTTGACAACACTAGCGGGAAATCTTCCTATATTTCCTTGATAATTTTCGCTACTATTGGTTTTAAAATCGATTAAGCTAATTGATAATTTCTGAGTTGGTAAGTTATTTTCTGCAACATAATCAGTGACATTTTTAATAATAGATTGTAGTTGGTCGTTCCGCTTAAAATTTGGCGGTCTATCGGGAGTATAAATAAACGTTTTTTGAAAATTGATGTGATTATTATTATCAGGAATAGGCAAAGATGGCAAGGCAATTTGTTGATTATTAAGTTCAGTTTGCGAAGTGATAGGAGTTTTCATTATGGGTATATCTGGGGTTTTATTAATTATTGACTGAGGAGATTTTCCGTAAGATATAGATGACTTATCATCAGTTACATTTGTTGTTTTCTGAGATTGATTGAAGATTAAAAAACCGACCACAGCAAAAGTCATCGCTACTAAGGTAGATATAAACAGAAACTTTATATCTGATATACCAGTATGGTATTCATAATTGTAGTTAGATGTCTCTGTTTTTTTGTTATCTGAGTTGTTTTTCATTTTTTTGTTTCTACTTTGTGATTAATTCAACTTATCTACGAGCTAAATTTTTAATGGTTCTATATTGAGCTATTTTCCATCGTCCCTGATCATTTTGGAGATTATAGCGAACCAATGAGGTGCTAAAAGCACTATTTTTTCGATCAATTTTACCCTGACTGTTATAGAGGGTTCTTTCTTCAGTAACCACCACATCAACTGTAGCTTGATCGCCAGAGGCTGTAAAATTATTAACTGAATCTATTCTCTGAACTCCATAGATATAATAAGAGCCATTATTAGCTAACCATTCGGAAGAACTTTCTTGACCATCAGAGCGTTTTATGTTGTAATCATAAGCTTTACCTGTAAGCAATTCTTCTCCTAAATAGGTTTGATAGGAGGAACCGAAAATATCTCTTTTTGCCTTTAACCAGCGCTCGATTAAATTCACCGCTTCTGAACGAGAAATAGAGTTAACTGTCTGTTGAGGAACAGGTGAATAGACAGGTTCACGACTGGGTGAATAGACGGGTTCAGGACTGGGTGAAGTATCGATGACACCTTGGGTAATTTTAACTTGATTAAAGTATTTAATTAGGTGCTTTTGTAACTCTTGAGCGCGATTTAAGTCACTAAAAGTTGCCACCTGAATATTACCATCATTAACAAAAGCATCGCGACAAAAGTTACTTTTAACTCTCTCTAAACTATCCTCGTCAGTTACTACAACTTTATAGTAAGTATCGGTGATATTCTCATCTCCACAGACAGGTTTAGGAAACTCATTATTAATGGTAATATCTGAGTCTTGATTCTCTGGAGAAGGTGATGGAGAAATTGATTTATCTCCAGAAGAATTTGAGAGATAATAACTTAAGACAAAACCACCTAAAATGCCAGTACCGATCATACTCCCTATAATTATCGCTTTCACCCATTCAGGTAAAGTGCGGGGATTAGAAAGAGGTTTTGAAGTTACAGGAGAAATTATTTGAGTAGGAGCGGGAGGAGGAGCAGGAACAACGATATTTGTTGCTACAATTGATGGGGTAGTTTGTAGCGCCTCTAACATCTCTTTTGCAGTTGAATAACGTTCGTTAGCGCGCAGTGAAATAGTTTTATCTAGCACGGCTGCTAAACTGATATTAGTATTTAAAGCGAACTGCCGCCAATAAATTTTTCCTGTCATCGGATCGCTCTCTAACATTTCAGGAGTTTTGCCGGTTAGTAGATAAATGGCCGTCAATCCTAAAGCGTAGAGATCACTACTATAAACCGGACGACCGATCGCCTGTTCTGATGGCATAAAACCGGGAGTACCGATAACAATAGAATTAAGAGAATGGCCCGAATTAGAAACCACTGTTCCCATAGTTTCTTTAACCGCACCAAAATCAATTAGGATCGGTAAATTATCATAAATCCGTAGAATGATATTATCAGGTTTTATGTCTCGATGGATAATTTTTTGTCCGTGAACATAAATTAAAACCTGTAGAATACTAACTAAAATCTCTTTGACTTGATCATCGCTAAAAACTCCTTTACTCTGTATTCTTTGGCTGAGAGTTTCCCCCTCGATAAATTCCTCGACTAAATAAAATTGATTATTTTCCTCAAAGTAAGCGTATAGTTTGGGAATTTGAGGACTATTTTCGCTCAATTTTTCTAGGATAGCAGCTTCTCGCTCAAATCTTTCTTTGACAAGATTGTGAACCTGGGGATTATCATTAATCGGTTTTAGCTGTTTAATCAGACAGAGACGTTTTGAAGGCATTTGGCTATCTTCTGCCAAAAAAGTCTCTCCGAAACCACCATCGGCAATTAATCGCAAGACTTTGTAACGATTTTGTAGAATTAAATCCGTCATGGGGAAACATTACCGTTTACTTAACAATCTACACCGATAACTAATAACTGAGGTGATGGTAGGGCAAATCAGATAAAGATCGCATTTAATTGACTATTTATTTTGATAATCTAAATCCATCTAGACCACAAATGTTGCATCCTGTAATAAAAATTAACATTTAGCAATGTTGATGATAGGTGATGTACGTCTAACGCACCCTAAGTTTTACCACTGAGGTTGATGTTTTTAAGCATTATTGACCTTCTCACCTCTAAGAGCCGAAAATAAACAGAGACGACCCAAACCCAAGATTGTTGGTGAGAAGGTTTCCTGACTGGGGGCCTCTAGATGGCAACCAGCAAATTCTTGCTGTATTTCTGTTAGAAAATAGGGCCAAATGGTTAAGAAAAAATTACCGCTAAAAATTATTCGATCGATATCTTCAAGACTTTTTTGCTGTTTTTCTAACAAATCATTAACTTTTTGTCTTAAATTATCTATATATGGTATAATGACCTTCTTATTTAAATCGGTGCGACTGACCGTCCAAGTATGACCGGCTAGAGAGGAGGTAAATTCGCTTTCTTCTTGAAGGATTAATTTAGTTAATCTAGCGGCTGCCAGTAAAGATTTTTTTAAGGGATTAGTATCGGTGAGAGCGGAGCGGGAAAGAGGCAAAAAAGAACGCCAGAGAGGATAAATTAAGTGAGAGAGTATGGCCCGTTCATAGGTGTTTTCCCCGTAGTTAAAATGGCTCAGAGCGATCGCTTGACGGGATAAAGAGCGAGTTTGCGGTGGGACTTCCACTATTGCTAAAGTGGTGGTTTCCCGTTTCCCTTCGACAACCAGTAGGGTTTGGGGTTGGGGTTGGTCGCTAGTGGGAATATGGGCCAGAGCAGTAGCGATCGCTGTTTCTAGACTAGATAGGCGATCGGGGGGTATTAGTTGCGCTGTGAGAAGGGCTTTTTTCAGGTCATCCGTGGGGGTTTCCCGGTCATCGGTGATAATAATAGCTTCTAATCGCTCTAGGGCTTCCCAGAGCCAAGAATCGGTGCTAAAATCCCGATTAGATAGCCAGCTAATTAGATATTCGTCCACCTGAGGGCAGGGTAAGCGATCGCTTGTTCCCGTTGCCAGACTCCAAGAAAGAGGATAAAAATCGATCAGTCCTTGGCTTTCCCGAAAAAAGACAACTTTTACCCCCTCTGGTTGCACCTCCATTCCCAGCGACCAACGGGCAACTTCAGGGGTTGGATCGGGCAACAATAAGGGAGAAAGCAGCGCTCTGGCCGATTCTAATTGTTGACGAGTGGCGATAATTGTCTCGGAAGTAACTTCTTGCGGGTTAACTAGAGAAGAAATCACCTTGGCAAGAATCCGATCGATCTCGGTCAGTAGGGAGGAAAAATCCGGTTTATCGGTCACTGGATAACTAAAAATACCCACAACTTTCCATTGTAGAATCACCCACCTAAAACGAACAAAATTTAAATATTAAACTATGGAAGAAAAACGCTATCCTGCCGAAAAATCAGCAGAAATTCAAAAATTATTAGATACAGCCACTTTATTTGTCGGTTTGCCCCCTGAAACCCTCGCTCAAGTTACTTCTCATGCTGTCACCCGCACTCATCCTGCTAATCGGGCGATTTTATTAGAAAATGATTGGGGTGGTTCGGTTTACTTTATTCTGGATGGTTGGGTGAAAATTCGTACTTACGATGTAGAGGGTAGAGAAGTCACCTTAAATATCGTCGGTAAAGGGGAAATAGTCGGAGAAATGGC
>NZ_JADBSA010000398.1:0-2520 GCF_020246945.1 Microcystis sp. M113S1
AGGAAACCGAATTTCGCGAGGGTTATATCGTACAGATAAGGGGATTCTGATTCAATCTGATGTCATGGGTTCCTACAACATTTTGCGAAAAGCATTCCCAAATGCGTTTAACCGCTATGGGATAGAGAGGTGCGTAGTTCATCCAAGGAGAATCAATCTCTCGAAGTAAAAGTGAAGGGAATTTCTGAAATGGAATTCAGTCTGTCTATATTTGACTATACTTTTACTAACTATAAGAAGTATAAATGTCAATTGATCGACTTAAATCTTAAACTAAATAATCAAGCCCGAATCGCCCAGTATTGGAGGAACAAAACAACTCGTGAGTATAACTGATTTAATCCAAAAAGGCGGAGTGGCCATGTGGCCGCTGCTTTTTCTGTCTATTTTAGCTCTTAGCACTATTATCGAACGAATTTGGTTTTGGAGTCGTACTCTCTTCAGTGAGGGCCAGATTTTAAATCGCATTATGGAATCCGCCATCCGTAACTGGGATTTGGCGGCAAAAGTCGCCGGAGATTCCCGCAATCACCCCATTGGTAGCTATCTCTACGCACCCCTGCGCTTAGAAAATCCAGATCCAGAGGTTTTTCACTTTGCCCTCGAATCGGCTGCCGATGAACAATTATCCCTAATGAAACGGGGCGATAAAATCCTTGAGGCAGTCGTCGCCCTTTCTCCCCTGTTAGGATTATTGGGAACGGTACTCGGTTTAATTACCTCTTTGGCCGATATTCAATTAAGTGACCTGGGAACTTCCTCGACGGCGGGAGTAACTTTAGGTATTAGTGAAGCTTTAATTTCCACCGCTACCGGCTTAATTGTCGCTATTTTTAGCCTCGCTTTCTATCGTGTTTTTCAGGGACTCTGGTTCAATCAAGCCCGAATTTTTCGCAAGGCCGGCAGTGATTTAGAAATTATCTACCGCCAACGCTGGTTACACCAAGAAGACCAACAATACGCCCTCAGTGCTAACCTAGAAAAACCTCTCGATCGCTAAGTCTCCCCCTTATCAAGCATGGCCGAAACTAAATCTCTTAACCACAAAAAGCCAAAAAGTAGCCATATTACGGCTCGTCCGCTCAAATTATGGCACGATCAACACCGCATTCAAGAGGATGTGCAGGTTAATATCGTTCCCTTGATCGATGTAATTTTCTGTATTCTCACTTTCTTTATTCTCGGTGCAGTGGGATTATCTCGCCAACAGGCTATCAGCCTCGATTTACCGAAAGCTAGTACCGCCACCACCCCGATGCGGGAAATGTTGGTGGTTAGTCTCGATGATTTCGGACAACTCTACGTCGAAAAACAAATGGTGACTCGCGCCCAGTTGTTCGAGGCGATCAAGAATTATCATCAATATAGTCCCAATGGACTGATGGTACTCAATGCCTCCAGAAATGCCAGTTATAACGAAGTGGTTGGGGTTTTAGACCTACTGCGACAGGCAGGCGGTGATCGTGTGGCTTTAGCGACTCTATCGGGGGAGGCTAATAATCCCACCCTGGAAAATAGCAATCCTTTGCCCAATTTGCCGACTAATCCCACCTTGCCCAGTTTACCCAATCCTCTGGGCAGAAATTAACTAGGAATGGATGCGATAGGTGAGTAATTGTTCTTCGAGGGCGGCAATGCGATTGTAGGCCGCCGTCAATTGTGCCGTTAATCGGCGAATTTGGATTTCATCGGCAAAAGAATTATCGCCATTGACAGCTGGGGCTTGTTTGCCACCGTGATCCCGGAGAATATCTTTATGATCGTAGAGGCTATTATCGGATAACTCGGAAAAACCGACCATTTCCAGGGATTCTCGCCGGTAATGACTCGATTTATCCCCAGCTAGGATAGCAATTTGCTGGCTGAGGCTTTCGACAATATCCTGTAGACGCTCGACTTTCCGATCAAGACTGATAATCTGTTGTTGTAGTCCATTCATGCAATTACCTAGGGATAAAGGAGGTTTCCCCTCTATGCTAGGCTCTGGAGGAAATGGACTATAACAATTTATGATTGATTTAACGATCCCTTTACTGCCCTTAACGAAAATATGGCACGGGAAGTCCCCACACGAGAGCGAAGCGGGATGGGGATGTGCCGAGTGCCTCCTTTCCCCTTGATCAATCAAACACCACGCTTGCAGGAGCTATGGTTAACCTTTCCTGCAATAAAAATCGCCTTCTTCCCAGTTCCGAAGAATGGGAGCATCTCACCTTTGTAACCCTTAAATCAGGTTTTTATGTCAAGCTATTTTGAAAGCCTTGCTAGAAACCAGTTTTAGGGACAAGTATAATTACTCGCTTGCATAAATGAGATGCTCCCCATATTATTTCCTCAATTTTGAGTTAGGGCAATTTTCGTCCATTCGTAAGTGTTCCATTCATCGGAAATTTTGGGTCTGAAACCCCGCCGTTCTAGGTTGGCTTTACGTTAGAATTAAAAGGCCAGTCTCGAAAACCAAGTGGACGGCGCAGCACCTTGAAAACTCGGCTTAGGGGGTTCCGACCAGAAAAGCTTGGC
>NZ_JADBSA010000399.1:0-9935 GCF_020246945.1 Microcystis sp. M113S1
AAAGCAATTAAAGACGCTTTGGCGTTAGTCCAGTCTAATGATCTGGTAGTCTATGAAGCTTTAAAGGTAAGAAACTTAGTCAAAAACCGTCAGCTTGCCAAGTCGATTTCTGATGCTTCTTGGTATCAATTCACTGAATGGGTTGAATTTTTTGCCAAGATTTATGGGATTGTTTGTGTTGCTGTTCCTCCCCATTTTACTAGCCAAGATTGTTCAGTTTGTGGAACAAGAGTTCAAAAAACATTAAGTACTAGAACTCATCAATGTCCTAACTGTAAAACAGTCTTAGATAGGGATCATAATGCAGCAATAAATATTCTAAAAAAAGGGTTACAATATTTGGGAAATCATCTCAACGGTACTGTTGGGCAAACAGAAACAGACCCAAACGCCTTGGGAGAGTCCGGTAAGAAAGGTTTTCAGTGGAGACATTGAGAATCTAAGCTGTCTCGTTGAACAAGGAATTTCCGATAGTGATAGGTCAAGAATCCCCCGTCACAGCGTAGCTTGACGGTGGGAGTATGTCAACAGCTTAAATCAGGTCGAGGTTAGGGAAAAATGAGGATTTTAGTGTTAGCGTGGGAATTTCCACCGCGATTAGTGGGCGGTATCGCCCGTCATGTCGCTGAACTCTATCCCGAAATCGTCAAACTCGGTCATGAAGTCCATTTAATCACGATCGAATTCGGTCAGGCCCCCAGTTACGAACTGGTCGAAGGCATTCACATCCACCGCGTCCCCGTACCCCCCGGCAATGACTTTTTCCATTGGGTGGTCAACATGAATAACAGCATGGGGCAACAGGGCGGCAAACTAATCGCCGAATACGGAAAATTTGACCTTGTTCATGCCCACGATTGGTTAGTAGGGGATGCGGCCATTGCCATGAAACATCTCTTTAAAATACCCCTGATTGCCACTATTCACGCCACGGAATACGGACGTTATAACGGACTGCACACCGACACCCAACGCTATATCGGCAGCAAAGAGGGAACCCTCGTCTATAATGCTTGGCGCATTATCGTCTGCACTGGCTATATGCGTCATGAAGTCCATCGGGCTTTGGGCGCACCCTGGGATAAAATCGATGTGGTTTATAACGGTATTCGGGCCGAGAAAAAGCAAAGAGACCCTAACTTTGATTACCAAGCTTTTCGTCGTCAATATGCCCAAGATCACGAAAAAATCGTCTATTACGTCGGGCGTATGACCTTTGAAAAGGGGGTTTCGGTGTTACTCAACGCTGCCCCAAAAGTCCTCGTCCAGACCGAGGGTCAAACTAAATTTGTCATTATCGGTGGCGGCAATACCGACAAACTCAAACAACAGGCCTGGCATCTCGGTATCTGGCATCATTGTTATTTTACGGGCTTTATGTCCGATGAAAACCTCGATCGCTTCCAAACCGTGGCCGATTGTGCCGTTTTTCCTAGTCTTTACGAACCTTTTGGCATTGTCGCCTTGGAAAGTTTCGCCGCTAGGGTTCCCGTGGTAGTTTCCGATACCTGCGGTTTTCCCGAAGTTGTCCGTCATGGCCAAACGGGAATTGTCACCCGGGTCAATAATCCCGATTCCCTCGCTTGGGGCATTTTAGAGGTTTTAAATCATCCCGAATACGCTCAAAAATTAGTTAATCACGCCTACGAAGACCTAGAAAAACGCTTTCATTGGGCGAATTTAGCCCGTCAAACCGAGACAGTATATGGTTTGGTTGTCCAAGAACGACAACTGGTAGAATGGCGTTAATAGGGGATCAGTTTTTTGTCCGTCAGCCGTCAGCATTAGGGGTCAGTTTATATCCTAAAATAACAAAGGCACAACTTAACTTCTCTAACTATGACTATGAAAGCAGCTGAAATTATGACCACGGAGGTGGCCAAGATTAAAGGTTCTGAAACCGTTGCCAAAGCAGTACAATTGATGAGAGAAAAGAACATTAGAACTCTCATTGTTGATCGTCGTCACGATGAAGATGCTTACGGAATTATCACTGAAACCGATATTGTCTATAAAGTCGTCGCTTTCGGTCAAGATCCGCAAAAAGTGCGAGTCTATGAAGTGATGAGCAAACCCTGCATCGTGATTAATCCCGACCTCGGGGTTGAATATGTAGCTCGCTTATTTGCTAATACCGGTATTCGTTTCGCACCGGTAATTAAAGGTGATTTACTCGGTGTTATATCTGTTAGTGACATCCTCCATAAAGGTAACGCCGTCGAAAAGCCCCGCAGTTTTGATTTAGAAGCGGAGATTATCAAAGCTAGAGATATTGCCCGGGCAGTATGTGCTGAAAAAGGGGGAAATTCTCCCGATTGTGCCGCAGCTTGGGATGTTGTTGAGGAATTACAGGCAGAATTGGCACACCAACGCGCTAAAAAACCGGAAAAAACCTATTTTGAGGAATACTGTCAAGAAAATCCCGATGCTTTTGAAGCTCGTATTTATGACAGCTAATCTCCATGGGTTTGAGGTATTCTCCGATACCTCAAACGTTTTAATCCGGCAAAAGTAGTGTATAAAGGTTTTATTTACTAATAATCGAGGAAAAACTATGGCTGATCTATTTGTCATCGCCTATGAGGACGAATTTAAAGCAGAAGAAGTTCGTTTAACTTTGGCTAAACTGCAACAGGAACATCTCATCGAGTTAGAAGATGCTGCCGTAGTGGTTAAAAACAAAGATGGCCAGATTAAACTCAAGCAAGCGGTCAATTTAACGGCAGCAGGAGCGGCAAGTGGCAGTTTCTGGGGATTATTAATCGGAATGCTCTTTTTATCCCCTTTATTAGGGGCTGTCCTCGGTGCTGCTGGTGGCGCTTTGGGAGGTGCTTTAAGTGATATCGGTGTGGATGACAATTTTATGCGGGAATTGGGAGAAACCATGCAGCCAGGTACATCTGCTCTCTTTGTTCTCGTCCAAAAAGTTACCCCCGATAAGGTCCTCGATGAAGTGGCCCCCTACGGAGGTAAAGTGTTACGCACTTCTTTGACCAAAACCGACGAAGCTGAATTACAGAAAATTCTCGACCAAAGAGGTGTTAAACCCGAAATCGTTTAGGATATGGGTCCATAAAAGCTAGAAAAAGGGAATATATTTCCCTTTTTACTTTTTGATCAAGAATGGGTTTAGCATGACAACCACAGCAGTTATAAAATAAGAAACAATCAATAATTATTAATGAACTTTAAGCTGCGATCGAGAATAAAAGTGCTTCAGTGTCGTAGTATTTATTCGTTAATCCCATTGATTGCATTCCTAGTCTTTCGGTGACACGAATTGAGCGATAATTATCGGGATTAACCACCGCGTAGATAATCGGCAATTGTAAGGTGATTAAGCCGTATTCTAGAATAACTTTAGCCGCTTCGGTTATATATCCTTGTCCCCAATAATCGCGCCGTAAATGCCAACCAATTTCGATATCTGGGGTAGGATAACCGTGGTTATCGGGCAAATTCTGTAAAATTATCGAACCGATAATCTGATTATTTTTTCGATCGATCATTGCCCACCAATCGCTGCCATTACCCTGATTACGAATAGTTGCTAATCTTTCGGAAAAATGGGCATTTAAACTCTCAATATCCGTGGCTAACTGACGAATTCTCGGTAAAAAATCAGTGACTTCGGAATTTTGATATATCTGAAA
This sequence comes from Microcystis sp. M113S1, assembly GCF_020246945.1. NCBI lineage: Bacteria > Bacillati > Cyanobacteriota > Cyanophyceae > Chroococcales > Microcystaceae > Microcystis > Microcystis sp. M113S1. The sequence continues at coordinate 3,654 of NZ_JADBSA010000399.1, forward strand.
AAAAGACTCTTTGTCTGCGGGGAGTTGCCAAGGACGGAGAATTAGGCGCTCGCTTTTCATTGTTTGACTGAGCAAATTATAGCAATTCTCTTGCTGAGATTAGGGATTATTGTCGATAAAAAAGCTTCTAAATACCACAGCTAGTAAGGAACCACTTAGGACAGTTATCAATGTCCAAATTTGATTTTTTTGGGTTCCTTCGACTTTCTCTAAGCGTTTATTCATGTCATCAAATTTACTATCAAGAGTTTTAATATCACCTTTAACTTCCGTGAGTTCAATCTTTAAATCGGTAGTATCTTTTTGAATAGTTTTGACATCAGCTTTCATTTCCGCTTGTCCATTCTCAATCACCTTCAATCGATTGTCCACCTCAATCAGTCGAGTTTCCATGGTAGTGAGTCGAGTTTCCACGGTAGTGAGTCGATTGTCCATGGTAGTCAGTCGATTGTCCACCTCAATGAGTCGACTGTCCATGATAGTGAGTCGATTGTCCATGGTAGTGAGTCGATTGTCCATGGTAGTGAGTCGATTGTCGATTTCGTTGAATCGATGTTCGATTATCTTCTGTCCATTGAGGATTAAATCTTCTAGTCTTTTTAAATCATTATCGGTAGTAGTGGTGATGGTCATTGATTAAACTCCTATAATTTCCCTTGGCTATTATCTTTATCATTATACCAAATCCGTTTTTAATCGTGTGATTAACTCCCAAGTTATGGATTGTTTTTTCCCACTTCCCACTTCCCCTATACCTTTTAAACAGGATTTATTATTAGCTATAGCTTTGCTGCTTGAGCAAATATGTTCACCGAGCATCACTTTAGTTAGAGTGAGATAAGATTAACTCTTAATTCCTCACCCTAACTACTAGGAAAAACCGGCAATTAAATTACGCACCTTGCCGTAATTTATCCAGAACCGATCGATCTTCTAGAGTAGAAGTATCACCAGAAATCTCTTGACCTGATGCTAAAGTTCGCAAGAGACGACGCATAATTTTACCCGATCGCGTTTTTGGCAGCACATCGGTAAAACGGATTTCTCCCGGTCGAGCAATAATGCCAATTTCCTTGACAACGTGATCCTTTAATGCTTGCGCTAACTCCGGACTCGCTTCATAATGCCCCTCGAGAGTCACAAAAGCATAGACTTCTTCCCCTTTAATTTCATCCGGTCGTCCCACTACAGCCGCCTCCGCTACCGCGGGATGAGATACTAAAGCTGATTCGATCTCCATTGTCCCTAAACGGTGGCCAGAAACGCTCATCACGTCATCGACGCGCCCCATTACCCAGAAATAACCGTCCTCGTCCTGACGACTACCATCCCCGGCAAAATAGAGATATTGGCCATTTTTGGGGGCGATATGTTCCCAGTAGGTATTGCGGAAGCGATCGGGATTTTTATAGACTGTTCGCATCATACCGGGCCAGGGATATTTGACCACCAGATAACCCCCCTCATTCGCGTGGGTGGGATTGCCCTCTAAGTCCACCACTTCGGCGATAATACCGGGAAAAGGTAGGGTTGCTGACCCCGGTTTGGTGGCAATTGCCCCGGGTAAGGGAGTAATCATAATTCCCCCGGTTTCCGTTTGCCACCAAGTATCGACAATCGGACATTTTTCCTTACCGATAACCCGGTGATACCACATCCACGCTTCCGGGTTAATCGGTTCTCCCACGGTTCCCAGTAAGCGCAAAGAGGATAAATCCCGGGTATTGGGGATATCTTCACCCATTTTGATAAAAGCGCGGATAGCAGTGGGGGCAGTATAAAAGATATTAACGCGATATTTCTCAATTACATCCCAAAAACAGCCTAAATTAGAGGGACGGGGAACCCCTTCATACATTACCGTGGTTGCACCATTGGAGAGAGGTCCGTAAACGATATAACTATGGCCAGTAATCCAACCCACATCGGCAGTACACCAGTAAACATCGGTGTCTTTCAGGTCAAAAATCCATTTGCTGGTGATATGGGTGTAGAGATTATAACCGCCGGTGGTGTGGACGACTCCTTTCGGTTTGCCGGTGGAACCACTGGTGTAGAGGATAAATAACATATCTTCGCTATCCATCGGTTCGGCCGGACAATTAGCAGATACCTGTTTTTGTAGATCATGCCACCAGTAATCGCGATCGGCAACCATATTGATGGGTTCCTTGCTGCGCTGGACAACGAGAACTTTTTCCACACTGGGGGCGCTATTATCGGCTAGAGCCAGATCTACCTGTTCCTTGAGGGCAACTACTTTATCCTTGCGGAAACCACCATCGGCAGTGATTACCACCTTAGCAGCCGCATCATTAAGACGATCGCGCAAAGCATCGGCACTAAATCCCCCAAAAACTACACTGTGGGGCGCACCAATTCTGGCACAGGCTAACATGGCGATCGCTGCTTCGGGAATCATCGGCATATAAATTCCGACCACATCGCCTTTTTTTACGCCTAATTCCTTTAAAGCGTTGGCAAATTGACAGACTTCTCGGTGTAGCTGTTCGTAGGTAATGGTGCGGCTGTCTCCCGGTTCTCCTTCCCAAATAATGGCAGCTTTATTGCGTCTCCATGTCGTGAGATGTCTGTCAATACAGTTGTAACAAATATTAATCTTGCCGTTGACGAACCATTTAGCAAAGGGGGGCTGCCAGTCAAGAATCTCTGACCATTTTTCAAACCAATGTAATTCTTTTTCGGCTAATTGGGCCCAAAAAGCCGGGGGATCGGCCTTGGCTTTGGCGTAGAGTTGCTGGTATTCTTCAAAGCTTTTAATTGTGGCATTCTGAGAAAATTCGGCACTGGGAGGAAACAGCCGATTTTCCTGTAGGATCGATTCGATCGCTATTTCTGTCATACTGGCAAACGAAATAAATTATCTTGCGATCCAGATTACCTTTTTCGGTTCCCCCCGTAACCCCGGCAAGCAATTCTTTAAGGCTATTTTAGGATTACCCGATCCCCGACTAGCGATCGCCATTTGGCCCCAAGTGTTACAGAGTTTAAAGTTATGTCACCGATCGAGCGATGAACAGATCGCTGTAAGGTAAACTAACCGATAAACCCGAAATTTAACATGGAGAACACTCGGTAAGGAGTCATAATTCAATGTCTCATAGCGTTAAAATTTACGATACCTGTATCGGTTGCACCCAATGCGTTCGGGCTTGTCCCCTCGACGTGCTGGAAATGGTTCCCTGGGATGGCTGTAAAGCTGCCCAGATTGCCTCCTCCCCGCGCACTGAAGACTGTATTGGTTGTAAACGTTGCGAAACGGCTTGTCCGACGGATTTCCTAAGCATTCGGGTTTATCTCGGAGCAGAAACCACCCGCAGTATGGGTCTAGCCTACTAGGCCTGGCAATCATTCTGTGTTTAATATTTAGCGAAAACTAATCTTGTTAAGAGGACTAACCTGTCCTCTTTTTTTGTTATAATCCCGTCGCTAGTTAGGCCGGGCTGAATAAATCTAAAAACCTTGTTGGATAAGGCTTTTAGACTTTTTCCCCCCAAAAAGTGCCTTAGCTAGGAGTGATTGGGAGGAAAATTCAGCTACTTTTTTCCTGAAAATTGGTAAAACCCATCCCCCATCCCCCATCCCCCAACCCCCAACCCCCAACCCCCACCGAAAAACTTTTTCAGCAGACCCTAGTTAGGTAATTCCCCAAAAAGTTGCCGATATTTTTGCAGTTTTTCCTCCATTTCTACTAACTGCTGATTGGCCTGTTCTGCCCGTTTGTGTTCATTTTCAGCCCGTTGCTTTTCCTGCTCCAGTAGTTGATTAATTTCGCTGTAGGACAAAAATTGAGTACCATCAGGACGATAAATTTTTAACTCGTCGGTTAAGTAAAAACGAATGCCTAAACGGGGACTCACCCAATTATTAACCTCACTAACACTGTCTAAACTGTCACCAATTCGCTGCCAAGCTTCTAGACTATTATCATCGGGATTATAGACGTAGTATTCTTGGACTCCATAGCGATCATAAAATAGCAATTTTTTGGCCATTTCGATGGAGGTATTACTGGGAGAAAGAATCTCAAAGACGACTTGAGGAGCAAGATTATCTTCTTGCCATTGTTTGTAGGAACCTCGATCGCCTTTCGGTCTGCCAAATACTACCATCGTATCAGGAGCGGCGGCAATTTTCGGCTGGCCTTGCACGGGATACCATAACAGATCCCCCGCTACAAATACCTGGGGATCATCGATATATAACCAGTCGATATTCTGCTTAATCGTCACTATCCAGTTAAATTGTTTAGTATTATCTGCCATCGGTTTACCGTCGCTCTCAGGATAGATAATCTCGGTTTTGTTAACTTGACTAACCATGGGGAATACCTGCCGAACTCATTGGGCTATTTTTATTATATAATAAACTTGAACTAAGTAAGGAAAAGACCGCTCTTGATTTTAGAACTACAGCAAGTAAATTTAGCTATCCGACAGGCCAGCACCTATCTGTTAGAAGATATTACTTTTAGCATCAAGCAAGGAGAAAAGTTGGCTATTGTCGGGGCATCTGGGGCAGGAAAAACGACTCTTTTGCGATTGTTAAATCGTTTGCAGGAACCAACCACGGGAAATATTTATTTTCAGGGTAAATCGATTAAGGAAATACCGGTTATTTCCCTGCGACAACAGATAGTTTTATTGCCACAAGAGTCGAAATTATTAGGGATGACTGTTCGAGATGCTCTCGCTTATCCTTTGCAATTGAAAAAACTTACTCCTGCGGAAATTAATCAGAGAATTGACCGTTGGACATCCCTATTAAAAATTCCCGAACAGTGGTTTGAGCGCGGGGAGTTAGAATTATCTTTAGGACAAAGACAATTAGTGGCAATTACCAGAGCTTTGCTGTTAGAACCGAGCATACTGTTATTAGATGAACCCACCTCTGCTTTAGATACAGGCACGGCCAGTAGGTTATTAGAAGTATTAAATAATCAAAGTTCAATGACGATAATTATGGTCAATCATCAACTGGATTTTTTAGAGGCATTTGCCGAGAGAGTTATTTATCTAGAAGCGGGAAAAATTGGTTCAGATTGCCTAACCAATCAATTAGATTGGTTAGGGTTGAAAACTCAGTTAATTGATTTAGAAAAATCTCGACAAAGTGACAACTGGTAAGATTAACTTAAAATTGCCGCACCCTCCTGAAAAACTAATAATTCTCCTGCATTAATCGCTGTCCAAACTTCATTATCAGTTAAGGGTGTAGTGGCAATAATTGCCACTTGATCGCTCGGACGAGCTAAAGCTTGAAAATCAACGCTAACATCTTCATCGATTAAATGAGCGGCGGCAAAAGGATACTGACGGATTATATAGCTTAATTTCGTCGAACAATGGGCAAAAAAATGTTCACCATCGGATAAAAGATAATTAAAAATTCCTTGACAAGCGATAGAGTTTGTGATAGTTTTTAGGACTTGATAAAGTTGTTCTAGGGAAGGTTTGCCCTGGGGAAAAGTCTCTCGCAGGGTATTAAGAATTAAACAGAAAGCTTTTTCTGAATCCGTGTCCCCAACCGGTTGATAAAAATCTCCCGCAGGAGGTGAGAAATTTTCTAAATGACCATTATGGGCAAAAACCCAATATTTTCCCCACAATTCACGCCGGAAAGGATGACAGTTTTCTAGTTTAATTTCTCCTTGGGTAGCTTTGCGAATATGGGCGATAACATTGGTAGAATGGATGGGATAGTTTTTAATTAATTCCGCAATCGGAGAAGCGATCGAGGGTTTAACATCAATAAAAGTTCGACAACCTAAACCCTCAAAAAAAGCAATTCCCCAACCGTCTCGATGTTCGTCGGTTTTTCCCCCCCGCGCACAAAATCTCTCGAAGGAAAAACAGATATCCGTGGGGACATTACAATTCATGCCTAGAAGTTGACCGAAAATTTGGGTACAAGCCCCGCCCTCCGCTTAAATATGTATAGTCAACTTAAAGAATTTTGTGTTAAGATATTGATAGTAGGTCGAGCAGTGTCAAAATGTTTGTACTAGAATACAAAGTTAAGCCAAAACCTAATCAGATAGAAGCCATTAATGAAGCAATACGGACAACTCAGTTTGTTCGGAATAAAGTTCTGCGTTATTGGATGGATAATCGGGGTGTTGGCAAAACAGAGTTATTTCGGTACAACACAGCATTAAGGAAAGAGTTTAAATTTGTTGATGATTTAAACTCCCATGCTTGCCAGACTGCCGTAGAAAGAACCTTGCGAGCAATTACTCGGTTTTACGATAATTGCCAAAAT
>NZ_JADBSA010000004.1:0-11020 GCF_020246945.1 Microcystis sp. M113S1
CTTGATCTGGCAGGACGTATCCAACCAAACCAGAGGGAATCTCTCCCCAAGCGTATTAGTTTCGGTATGCCCTACCGTACTTAGTCCCTTTTTGAGAATATTGATAGCGGCGTTAATATCTCTATCTTCTACATAGCCACAGTGAGGACAAATATGGGTTCTTGTCGATAGAGATTTAGCTACTTTTTGACCACAATTAGAACAGTTTTGACTGGTGTTATGGGGAGCTACTGCTACTGTAGCCTTACCATATTTAAAGCCAAAATATTCTAACCATTGCCGAAAAGTTGACCAAGCCACATCATTAATAGATTTAGCTAGTTTAGAGTTTTTTACCATGCCTTGAACATTTAAGTTGACCTGAGCGATGAAATCGTTAGATTTAATGACGCGCAATGCCTCTTTTGAGGCAAAGCCTTTACGTTGCCTACTTACTCTTAAATGCTTTCTAGCATATCTCTTTCTGGCCTTTTGGTAGTTGTTTGATTGGGGTTGACCTTTTCTAAACTTTTTAGATTTCTTCCGATTCAGACGATTTAATCTTTTTTCTGCCTTGCGATAGTATTGCGGTATTTCTACCGTTTCCCCATCACTATTAGCGTAGAAAACGTTTAAACCTACATCCAATCCCACACATTTCTTGGTTGGTTCTAGGGGTTTAGCATATTCCCGAATATCAACGCTAAGACAGAATTGGACATAGTAACCATCCGCTCGTTTAACAATCCTAACTCGTTTAATTTGGTCTATAGGGTAAAAGTTTTGGTCTCTTGTTCCTTTCAGTTTAACCGTGCCAATATTTTTCTTATCTGTGAAAGTTATTTTCTTTCTATCCTCCGATAGTTTCCAGCCACAGTTTTTATATTCCACAGAACGATTATTCTTTTGAAACTTAGGATAACCTTTTTTACCTTTTATTTTTTTCTTACAATTGTCATAGAAACGAGCAATAGACGACCAAGCTCGTTCAGCAGATGCTTGTCTAGCCGTAGAATTTAGAGTATCGACAAACTTGAACTGTTTGGCGAGAACTGCACAATATTTATTGAGAGAATATTTATCGATTTTGTCTTCTTTCTTAGCATCCATCCAAAGCCTTAAAGCCTTATTACGGATGAATTGTACTGTACGAATAGCCTCATCAATGGCAGAACACTGACTTGGTTTGACCACTGCTTTCATTTCTAAGACAATCATTGCTTATCGACCTCAAACAACCTATTTTATCTTAACCTATACAGCATAGATTGTCAAGATTTTAGTCGTGCTTCGCTGTTTTATATTGGCTGGGGTTTCATCCCGTCGCGCTAAAAGCGAGGGTCTTGACTCCGACATTTGAGATAAACTGCGCCACCATGCCCAGAGGAAAAATACCAGCAGCTTGGTTTTGGGTTCTCCTTTCTATTTTAAGGACTCCCTGTACAGAAAAAATTTTTTCTCGAAAGGCATCTAGATTAACTTGATGCGGGGGTTTTTGCCTTCTGGTGCGCCCAAATAACCCCAAAATCGACCCGCCTAAGGGCGGGAAAGAAAAGAAAAGAGAAAAAATAGGGAATGAGGGTAAAAAGGGAAAAAAGAGAAAAAGGGTTACAGAGTCCTCCGGGCACCGCACACCACGCGAAAACCGCTGAAGTAGCTGATGAAGTCGCGCCCAGCGTTGCTGCTGCGGGAAGCGGAACGGCAGTTAGCTGGATAGGAGTACCAAGAACCGCCCCGCAGAGGAGAACAATTATCATTCCCATTTTTTGTCCAGACACTTCCATCCCTCGGCGCACCATCATAATTATCGTGCCAAGTATCGGCACACCATTCCCATACGTTCCCGTGCATATCGTACAAACCGAAGGCATTGGGGGGAAATTGTCCCACGGGAGTCGTTTCTTTTCGATATTCTCCTTTGGGTTCATCGGCGTAGGTATTACTGGCATCGTAGTTGGCCAATTTCCCAGTAATGGTTTCCCCAAAGTAAAATGGGGTGGTGGTTCCAGCACGACAAGCATATTCCCATTCTGCTTCGCTCGGTAGCCGGTATTCCTGTTTTGTTTCCCTTGATAGTCGTTTACAGAATTCTGTTGCTTGATACCAGGTGACTCTTTCTACGGGTAGCTCATTCCCTGTGAATTTAGAGGGATTTGTCTCTAAGTCGATGTCTATTTTAGCAGTTGCGGCGATCGCTTGCCACTGCGCTTGGGTAATGGGATATTTACCCATGTAGAAAGAGGGAAGGGTAACTTGATGTTGAGGTTTTTCCCGGCTAAAGTACTGCCAATCAAATTTCTTCACCAGTCTTTCGATTTCCTCGTCTTCTGTTCCCATCGTGAATGTTCCCCCCGGTATGGCAACCATTTCTAGGGTGATGTCGTTGCCCAAATCTTGGCTGAAATATTGGGACTGCTTCGACTCTTTTTTGATTTGCTCACCCTTCGCATTTACTTCCAAGATTTCAAAGTTAAATACCTTGAGTCCAGTTTCTGGAGAAGGCTTAGGGGTGGATGACCTATTTCCCTCAGACTGCCTGACGGGTTCAGGATCAGTAGGAATCGAAGACGACTGTGACTGTCTTCGAGCGATACGCTTGATAGCTTCGATCGCATCTAAATCGCCACGGGATGCTCCCAAGACACGAATCCATAACTGTTCAGCTAAGTCAAGATCGCCCCTATTTTCTGCTAAGGAAGCCTGATACTTTAGGGGTTGCACGTCCTTGAGCGTGGCAACTTGTTCTAACAAAATAAAATAGAGCTTGTGGGGCGGTTCTGCTTTCAAATAGGGATTCTGTCTCGGTTTCCCATATCTAGCGTTAATTTTCTCGACTTGACGGCGCAGGTATTCGTCTAGACGCTCTACCGTAGCACAATTGGCTTCTCCTTGCCGCCGCAATCCTTCCAGCAGCGTATGAGTAAATGAGCCTTGTTGCAACTCATCGATCTCCCAAGATTGCTGATTGGCCGTACAGGAATAAAAGGTTATGACTCCCTGATACTCCTCCTCTCCAATGCCCAGACCGCCTCGGCTGTCCTCATCTCGACAGGCATCTAACAATAGTACGACGTTATCCGCACCAGACCGCCGCAGCCGCTCGGTGACATAATCCACTGATACAGCCGTTTCTCTTACATTGCCCGGATCGCTATCGGGCAACATCAGATAGTCCTTGTCTTGATCGCGCCTGCCGTGGCCAGCAAAGAAAAACCAGAGATTGTCTCCAGGCTTAAGCAGGGGAGTCTGGAACTGCCTCTGAAGAAACCGCTTGAGACGACCGTGGGTTAGTTGCGTGGGAATGGGGGGACTAGCAGGAATGGGTGGAGAATCTTCGGTAAATAGAAATATCCCACCGCGATCGAATCCTCCCTCCCTTTCACACCAAGCTTTGATCGCTTCTGCATCTTTCTTGGCGTATTTCAGTGGCTTGAGGTTGTCATATTCATTGATGCCGATCGCTATCACCCAGTTTTTAGCCATCTTTCCTCTTGAACTTAAACGTCATCGCTCCTTTACCTCCCGCTTTGCCCCCGACCCCAAACAGGCTAACTTGCCCTTCCCCATTAATTTCTACAGACAGTTCCACTTCATCGAGCCGGATTTTAGCGCTAGGAGGGTCGGCTTCATCGAGCATTTCCCTCATCGCTTTGAGAAAGCCCTGCATTTCTAGCTTCAGTTTGGACACATCCACTTGACTTCTTTCGGTGGCCGCAACTGGCGAGCTTTCCTTTTCACCGAGCCGTCCCCCGATATCACTGCTACTTCTAGCGCCGGTGGGCGTTTCTTGACGATCAGATTCCCCCGTAATAATCCATATTTTACTGGGAGTCGCGATATCTTCGGTCATTGTGTTGATTTCCCCTAAATGTTATCTCACTTGCCTTTAAACAAATTTTCTCACCCTATCGTACAGAGATTTGTGGTTTGCCCATAACAATTACATTTTTAGTCGATTTCTCGGAATAAATAGCTGAAAATTTGTCAAAACGTGCTGCTTTGCCTACCGCATAAGCGATTAAACATGGCAAAAATAAAAAATTAGATTGGGAGAATAAACCAGCCCTGTCCTGCTCCAGTTATAGTAGGTTGATTCATGAATCAACCTACCTGCTCCCTAGGAGGGAGATTTAGCGATCGACTGACCCCATAATAATATCAATACTGCCTAAAATCGCCATAATATCGGCAACTTTTACCCCTTTGAGGATATGAGGCAGAATTTGAAGATTATTAAAATCGGCGGCCCGAATTTTCCAACGCCAAGGGAAAACATCATCATTACCGACGATAAAGATACCTAATTCGCCTTTACCACTTTCCAAGCGCACATAATGTTCACCTTTAGGGATTTTGAAAGTGGGGGCGACTTTTTTGGCGATATATTGATAGTCAAAATCATTCCAGGCTGATTTTTTCCCTTCTGCCATCCGTTTCGCTTCCAGATTTTCGTAGGGACCACCGGGTAAACCTTTCAGTGCTTGCCGGATAATTTTCACTGATTCGCGCATTTCCCGAATCCGCACCAGATAACGAGCAAAACAATCGCCGGCGGTTTCCCAATGCACTTCCCAGTCAAAATCGTCGTAACACTCGTAATGGTCAACTTTTCTTAAATCCCATTTCACCCCGGAAGCGCGCAACATCGGACCGGATAAACCCCAGTTAATCGCTTCGTCTCTGGTAATGCAGCCTATCCCTTCAATACGACGGCGGAAAATCGGGTTATTAGTGATTAATTTCTCGTATTCGTCCACTTTTGGGTCAAAATAATCACAGAAATCCTCGCACTTATCCACCCATCCGTAGGGTAAATCCACCACCACGCCACCAATCCGGAAATAATTGTTATTAATTAACCGCATTCCCGTCGCAGCTTCCCAGAGGTCATAAATCATCTCCCGTTCTCGGAAAATGTAGAAAAAGGGAGTTTGTGCGCCTACATCCGCCATAAAGGGGCCTAACCAGAGTAAATGGTTAGCGATGCGGTTGAGTTCCAACATAATCACCCGGATATATTGCGCTCGTTTGGGAACGGCGATATCGGCTAATTTTTCGGGAGCATTGACCGTAATTGCCTCATTAAACATCCCTGCGGCGTAATCCCAACGACTAACGTAGGGAACGTACATGACATTGGTGCGATTTTCGGCAATTTTTTCCATGCCCCGATGAAGATAACCGATTACGGGTTCACAGTCAATCACGTCTTCCCCGTCAAGGGTGACGATTAAGCGCAAAACTCCGTGCATCGAAGGGTGATGGGGTCCCATGTTTAAAACCATGGGTTCTGTTCTCGTTTCAATTTTTGCCATAGGGCTACCGATGATCCCGAAAATCTTTTTAAAGTTATTATAAGTAAACGCTTCGACAATACACAAGGACTATCGGGTATCAGTGATCAGTGATCAGTAATCAGTAATCAGTAATCAGTGATCAGTAATCAGTAATCAGTAATCAGTAGTCAGTCCCGATGAAAAAATTTTCACCCCCAAAGATGAAAGAGGTTTCCTTCCCTACACCCCACACCCCACACCCTACACCCTCTTTCAAGTCAGGAGATTATTTTTATTTATACTTCCCACTTCCCCACTTCCCCACTTCCCCACTTCCCCATTTCCCCACTTCCCCATTTCCCCACTTCCCCATTTCCCCATTTCCCCATTTCCCCATTTCCCCACTTCCCCACTTCCCCACTTCCCCATTTCCCCACTTCCCCGCACCCTACACCCCACACCCCACTTCACCACTCGATCGAGTACAATAGAGTGTTCAGCAAAAGCGATCGGTTATTAGCTTTGATTAGTCCTTCGGTAAGAGTTATAGACCAGAGAAAAGACCGATTAAGAGCAGCAATCAGCCGAAAAAGCTCAAAAACTGAATTTTAGGCTCAAGGCTGACGTTAGCTTGCTGAAAGCTGAATCCCGTTGATAATTTTTTTACTTGAATCACCGTGGTTATCCAAATCGACTCAACTCAAAACTACGAAACCAAAACCCAAGAGATCGCTAGACAACTTTTAGCCGAAACTCGCGAAAAAAAAGGTCTTTGGTCTGCTTTACAGGATCAAATGCGTTGGGATGATAAATTACTCGATTGGGCAATGTCTAACCCCAATTTACGAGTACAATTATTCCGTTTTATTGACTGTTTACCCGCTTTACGCAGTAATGCCGAGATCGCTAATCATCTGCAACAATACCTCGGTGATGCTTCCGTAGAACTGCCCAGTGCGCTGAAAAATATCCTCAACTTTAGTGATCCTAACTCCCTACCCGCTCAAACGGCCGCCAGTCTGATCAGTAAATCCGTAGAAACTTTAGCTCGTAAGTATATCGCCGGGGAAGACCTAGAGCAAATTACTCGCACTGTCACCCGTCTGCGGAAGGAAAAAATGGCTTTTACCATAGATCTCCTCGGTGAAGCGGTAATTACTGAAGCAGAAACCCAAGTTTATCTACAAAGTTATCTCGATTTAATGACCCATTTGGCTCAAGAAGCAACCAAATGGAATAAAGTTAGCCAAATTGATCAAGCGGACGGCGAATTACTACCACAAGTGCAGGTTTCTGTCAAGCTAACTGCCTTTTATTCTCAGTTTGATCCCATGGATCCGATTGGCAGTAAAGAGAAAGTTTGCGATCGCATTCGCCTACTATTGCGACGCGCTCAGGAGTTAGGGGTGGCAGTCCATTTTGATATGGAACAGTACGTTTATAAAAACCTCACCCTGGCTATCCTGAAAGAATTACTCCTAGAAGAAGAATTTCGCAGTCGTACCGATATTGGCATCACCCTACAGGCATATTTAAGAGATTCTGCCCAAGATTTACAAGATTTAATTAATTGGGCGAAAAAGCGCGGTTATCCCGTTACTGTCCGGCTAGTCAAAGGCGCTTACTGGGATCAGGAAACGATTAAATCTCGCCAAAATCATTGGCCACAGCCGGTATATAACGAAAAATCGGCCACCGATGCCAATTATGAACGGATGACGCGGTTATTATTGGAAAATCATCAATATTTATCCGCTGCTATCGGTAGTCATAACGTGCGATCGCAAGCCTTAGCCTGTGCGATCGCAGAAAGTTTAGAAATTCCCCGTCGTCGCTTTGAAATGCAGGTATTGTACGGCATGGGCGACCAATTAGCCAAAGCGTTAGTGAAGCGGGGTCATCGGGTGCGGGTTTATTCCCCCTACGGACAACTCTTACCCGGTATGGCCTATCTAATCCGCCGTTTATTAGAAAATACCGCTAATAGTTCCTTCCTGCGGCAAAATTTGGAGGATCGTCCCGTGGAAGATTTAATCGCAGCCCCCCGGGTTTTAGGCAATGATAACCCGATTATCCCCGGTTTTCCTAATGCCCCTGATACAGATTATGCCAACGAGCAATTGCGAAATAAAGCGAATCAAGCCCTTACTTTTGTCAAAAATTCCCTCGGTAAGACCTATTTACCCCTAATTAACGGTGAATACGTCACCACCAATGTTCAAATTAATTCCGTTAATCCCTGTAACCCGCAGGAAATAGTGGGAAAAGTGGGCTTAATTGAGGTGGAACAGGCAGAAAAAGCGATAATAGCGGCGAAACAGGCTTTTCCCGCTTGGAAACGCACTCCAGTGGCTAAAAGAGCCGAAATACTGCGAAAAGCGGCAGATTTGATGGAAGAGCGACGACACGAGTTATCGGCCTGGATTTGTTTAGAAGTGGGCAAAGTTATCCAACAGGCGGATCCGGAAGTGTCAGAAGCGATCGATTTTTGCCGTTATTATGCTTCCGAGATGGAAAGACTGGATTTAGGGCATAATTTCGACGTAGCAGGCGAGAATAATCGTTATTTCTACCAACCCCGGGGTATTGCTTTAGTGATTTCTCCCTGGAATTTCCCCCTAGCGATCGCAGTGGGGATGACAGTAGCAGCTTTAGTAGCAGGTAACTGCACGCTATTGAAACCAGCCGAGACTTCTTCGGTGATTACGGCGAAATTTGCCGAGATTCTCCTAGAAGCGGGTATTCCTGCTGGAGTCTTCCAATATATCCCGGGTAAAGGTTCGCAAGTGGGGGCGCATTTAGTCAGCCATCCCGATGTTCACCTAATCGCCTTCACCGGTTCACGAGAAGTGGGCTGTCGCATCTATACAGATGCCTCTATCGTGCAAAAGGGTCAAAAACACCTAAAACGAGTTATCGCCGAAATGGGCGGCAAAAATGCCCTAATCGTCGATGAGAGTGCCGATTTAGATCAGGCCGTTGTCGGTGCGGTTAAGTCCGCTTTTGGCTACACCGGCCAGAAATGTTCGGCCTGTTCGCGGATAATTGTTCTGGAAAGCGTCTATGATAGCTTTGTTGATCGCTTTGTCGAGGCTACCAAGTCCCTCAATATCGGGCCGACGGATTTACCGAGTACGGAAGTAGGACCGGTTATCGACGAGAAAGCTCAAGCAAGAATTCGGGAATATATCGAAACTGGTAAAAAAGAGGCAGAATTGGCCCTAGAAATGCCAATTCCACAAGTGGGTTATTTCGTCAGTCCCACCGTCTTTAAGAATGTTCCCCCCGATGCGGTAATAGCGATGGAGGAAATTTTCGGTCCCGTGGTGGCGATTATCAAAGTGAGTAATTTTGAGGAAGCTTTAGCTGTAGCTAACGGAACCGACTATGCTTTAACTGGTGGCTTATATTCTCGCACTCCTGCCCATATTAACCGAGCTATGCAGGAATTTGAAGTGGGAAACCTCTATATTAACCGGGGAATCACCGGTGCGATTGTCTCCCGTCAACCCTTCGGGGGTTTCAAGATGTCGGGGGTGGGTTCCAAGGCAGGGGGTCCGGATTATCTCTTGCAATTCCTCGAACCTCGTCACATCAGCGAGAATATTCAACGTCAGGGATTTGCACCGATTGAAGGGGCCGATTAGGTGATTTATAGCTAGGGTTTGCGGCAAAAAGTTTGTTGGTGGGGTTAGGAGTCAGGAGTCAGTATTCAGGAGACAGGAGATAGGGTTTTGGGGTGATAGGGTGATGAGACAACTTCCCCATCTTCCCCATCTCCCCACTCTCCTAGACTTTTTAAACAGGATTTACTATGACAGGGACTCCCCGGCTGTTGTCTTCCTTACCTGATTTCTTGGCTGTCAACCCACTGCTATATACTTAAGTTGACAATTGCGTCAGCTTATCAAGAAAAGACTATGACGATTGAAACCATTGCCACAAAACCCTTTAGTGACCAGAAACCGGGGACTTCCGGACTGCGAAAATCCGTTCCTGTTTTTCAACAACCCCATTATCTGGAAAATTTTATTCAAGCTATCTTCAATACTTTAGACGGTATCGAGGGTCAAACCCTAGTTGTCGGTGGAGATGGTCGTTATTATAACCGTCAAGCTATTCAAACTATCCTGAAAATCGCCGCTGCTAACGGTATCGGTAGAATCCTCGTGGGAACCGATGGTATTGTCTCCACTCCCGCTATTTCTGGGTTAATTCGCGAAAATAAGGCTTTTGGCGGTATTGTTCTCTCCGCTAGTCATAACCCCGGCGGTCCAGAGGGGGATTTTGGCATTAAGTACAATATTACTAACGGTGGACCGGCCCCGGAAAATATCACCGATGCAATTTATGCCGAGACTAAGGTGATTAGCAGTTATAAAATCCTCTCAGGGGCCGATATTAACCTCGATCGCCCCAGTTCCTTTAAACTGGGAACTATGGATGTGGAAGTGATCGATGGGGTCACTCCCTACGTCAAAATGATGGAAAAGATTTTTGATTTCGATCGCATTCAAGCCCTACTCACTTCTGGTAAGTTTAAAATGTGCATGGATTCTCTCCATGCGGTGACGGGTCCCTACGCTTATGCCATATTTGAACAGCGTTTAGGCGCGCCCAAGGGTACAGTATTAAATGGTATTCCCTTAGAGGATTTTGGTGGTGGTCATCCCGATCCTAACCTAGTCTATGCCCATGATCTGGTAGAAATTCTCTTTGGTCAAGAGGCTCCGGATTTTGGGGCTGCTTCCGATGGAGATGGCGATCGCAATATGATCCTCGGTCAGAATTTTTTTGTCACCCCCAGTGATAGTTTAGCTGTACTAACTGCCAACGCTCATCTAGTACCGGGCTATCAAAATGGTATCACGGGAGTGGCGCGATCGATGCCCACCAGTGCGGCGGCCGATCGAGTAGCGGCTAAACTGGGAATTGACTGTTATGAAACTCCCACCGGTTGGAAATTCTTCGGTAATTTGCTGGATGCGGGGAAAGCAACCCTTTGCGGGGAGGAAAGTTTCGGCACGGGTTCCAATCATATTCGCGAAAAAGATGGTTTATGGGCGGTTCTTTTCTGGTTAAATATTTTGGCAGTTAAAGGGGAATCTGTAGAGGAAATTGTTCGTAGTCATTGGCAAGAATTCGGTCGTAATTTCTATTCTCGTCATGATTATGAAGAAGTCGCCTTAGAACCGGCAAAAGAGATGATGGCACGTCTCCAGAAGCTGGTTTTAGACCTTAAGGGTAAACAATTTGGTAACTATGAAGTGGAATATGCCGATGATTTTAGCTATACAGATCCCGTGGATGGTAGTGTGAGTAAAAATCAAGGTATTCGCATTGGTTTTACTGATGGTTCTCGGATTATTTTCCGTCTATCGGGGACGGGAACTAAAGGAGCAACTCTCCGGGTTTATCTAGAAAGTTATGAACCGGACGCGAGTAAACACGATATCGACACCCAAAAGGCCCTACAACCCTTAATTGATTTAGCCGAAGAAATCGGTCAAATTCGTCAATCTACTGGACGGGAACAACCCACGGTTATTACCTAAAATCTAGGGATCAGCTATCAGTTTTTATCGGGTAATTTTTTGACCTGCTGACCACTGATAGCCTCTCCTTAATTAGGGTCTGCTGAATAAATCTAAAAACCTTATCCAACAAGGTTTTTAGACTTTTTTTCCCTCAAAAAGTGCCGACCCTTGGAGTGATTGGGGGGAAAATTCAGGGACTTTTTCCCTGAAAATTAGGTAATTGACCAC
>NZ_JADBSA010000040.1:0-5204 GCF_020246945.1 Microcystis sp. M113S1
AATTATTACATTGTCCCCTGACTGCACCAACACAAATAAACCCTGACGACAACCATAACTCGCAACCTCATTGGGAACAATCATCGCTGCCACCGCTCCCAAGGCCTTTACATCTCGAAAACGAGGCATTAACCGCTTAAACTTAGCCAAACGTTGTAAATGCTCATCCACATCCCTTTGAGTTAACTTACTTTTGACCTCCACTAAAATGGCATCCGTATCATTCACTACTAATAGATCAATCTCTAAACCCTCATTATCCCGTTTTACCGAAATACCAGGGTGAAACTCATGGACATCAATACCCCGCTCCTGAAACAGACGCACCACCGCAGGACGTACTTGCCACTCGACAAACTCTCCTAAACGATTGCCCAACTCCCCAATCTGCTGACTAACTCTGTTAATTTGTTTATCCGTTTCTTTTTGAGCTTGGGATAACTCTTGTTGGGATTGAGCTAATTGCTTTAGTATTGCCCGAATGTCTTCAATAGTGGCTGTCATAATGAATTTTCTCAAGTTAAAATGAAATTTTCTCTATTATAGCCCGATCGCTTTTTCTCCCTTGAAGTAACCGTTCAAGAGGGGACAAAATCTAGTAATCTAAAAAGACGTAGAAAAGAGCGGCTACTGTGAGAGAGTAGCATCCATGCCTCTAGGAAAGGCAGTGCTTCTCCTTCTCTGCTGCCCCAGGAGAGTCCTTCCACAGAGTCAATGCCACTGGCGGCTTGACATCCCCCCTCTGAACGGTTACAATGAAACTATAGGCCTTATCTAAGTTAGAAGCTGGAATGGTGTAAACTCGTTCGATAGATTATCTCTCTAGTGGGAGTGTTGGACTCAAATACTTGATGCCTATTAGGTTGTTTTAGCTCACATCAAGCGTACTACTTTATTATCTTTCTTACACGAAATTTTAAAGGTTTGAGCCTTCGGTAAATCTTTCGACGTACCCTAGTCATCCTGTCTCAAAAATAGCTTGAGCGATTTTTTCAGAGGATTTTCCTAATCTAAAGTAATATCCTCTGAATGTTTATAATGTTACAAATTAAGTGATTTTTACTCATTTCAGTACAATGGCAAAAAATCAAGCTGAATCTATGTCTGATCAGAATTATCAGCAGCCAGATATGGGTGCGAAGAAAACAACGCAGGCTAGGATAGAACATCAGGATAATAAGCAAATAAAAACGGGAATTGATTCTAAAATTGATTCAGAAAAAACGTCTAAATATTCGGAGCCAACAGGAAGATTAGGGGAGATAATCCTGCGCTTAATGCCTGTGGGTCTTTTGCTCGGAGGACTGAGTTATTGGGCGATAGTTGGCAAGATTCCGACTCCTGTTCAGGGACGAGCGGTAATTTTGATTCCTCGTTCTATTGTTAATATCGAACCCCGTCAAGGTGGGCGGGTGTTGACCCTCCTGATTCAACCCGGAGATTCTGTCAAAAAAGGGCAATTACTGGCAACTTTAGAGTTTCCTGAATTAGAAACAGAATTAAAAGATAAAAAGGATAGACTAGCAGATCTCAAGCAGCAGGATGAAAGAGTTGACTCTATTGAAGTGAGTCGTCGCCAATTGAATGCAGCCTCAATAGAGCGCCAGCAAAAGGCGAATCAGCTTCAGATTAAAGCACTTCAAGTTCAATTATCCAGTAATCAAAAACAGCGAGAAGCCTATCTCTCCCATGCTCGATATCTTAAAAATTTCCAGAACTCAACGGATGAAAGACTAGCCGCCTACGATAAACTTATCGAAGAGGGGGCTGTAGCCAAGCTAGATTTTCCCTCCTATTTATTTCAGTTCAATAATCTAGAGGCTTCTAATAGTATCAATCGCGTCCAAATAGAACTCGGTCTCGCGTAGCGAGCGCGTTGCGACCGCCTTAAGGGGGTTGATGAAAGCCTGCGAGCGCAGATGAACGCATTGACGGCACAGAATAATATACTAAACACAGAAAAACGGCAAATAGACCTCCAAGATACAGGCAGTGATATTCTTCGTTACAATGCGATCGCTGACCAGCAACGAGAGATTAATACGTTAAAAACCACTATTCAAGCCAACAAAAATGTAGTGAGTCTGTACAACGGCCAGATTTTAGACTTATCTGTTAATCCAGGGGAAGTCCTGGCTCCGGGGGGGCGCATAGGTACGTTAGAAGTCTCCAATCTAAAGGCCAAAACCAGCGTGGTGGCATTGTTTAAGAGTGGTGATGCCAAACGATTAGAACCGGGCAAGGAAGTAGAAGTCGTTCCCGATCTCTATGATCGCGAACGCTATGGGGGTATCGTCGCTAAGGTCATTACCGTCGATCAGCAGCCGGTAACTGTCGCAGAACTGGCAAATATAGTCGGAAGTAATGAACTCGCCAGCAAGCTGTTTCTGGGTAGAGATGAAGACGATCGCGATAAGCCTATACCCGTCAATGCAAGTGTTATCAAAGCCACTTTAGCGCTGAAGGTCGATCGCAATACACCGAGTGGTTTTTACTGGACCCAAGCCAAGGGAGCGCCCCAAACAATTACCAACGGGACTACCGCAGATGTCCATGCCGTGGTAGAAGAGCGTTCTTTAGTGAGTTATATAACCCCTGCTTTTCGCTGGATTACAGGGGTGTACCAACGTTAACCACAATCTTGCGCTCGCAAGTAGCTTAAAGAAACAAAGACTGGAATAAACGGTTAAACCTAATATGGAAAATCCGAAAAGACGTTCTCAATGGTGGACTTGGTGGTTTAAGTGGTGGATTATTGCCGCAGCCTTTGTTTTAGTCATCTTGATCCATAGTGAGCCTCCTCAGCTTTGGTTTTGGTTGGTGACGTTTTTGGCACTGATTTTATATGGGATTGAGCGAGCGATTAATGGGTAACAATGAGTAAGTCGAAAAAGGATATAGAGATACCTTGGACAGTAAAAACGGGCTAATGATCAGACAGGGATTGAAGTTTTCCCTGGGTGCTGCTCTCTTAACGAGTTTCTTTTGGCACCGAGGAAATGTATTAGACAACTTTGTCTATCCCGTCTTTGGGTATGTATCTGTACTGATTGAGCCATCGATGGGAGGTGCGGTCGCAACGCGCTCGCTACGCGAGATCGCTGCAGGTTTGGGGCGTTTGGGGGGAAGTGCTTTGGGGGGAATCATTGCCGCTATCCTGGTGAACGCCTACGGAATCCAAGGCTCAAGTTTTTTTGTCATTCCCTCTCTCACCTACATTTTAGCCGCCCTGATCTGTGAAACTTACCGATGGCAAGCCGCTTATTCCCAAGCCACACTACTGGGCGCTTTAATTGCCATGAGAGTGGTAGGAACATCAGCACAACAAGATATCTGGCTCTATTTGCGGTCGCAACGCGCTCGCTACGCGAGATCGCGCCTGATCGATAACTGGATCGGAATCGCTGTGGGAATTGCTGTGGCCTTACTATTTTGGCCCCAGAATACTCGATCCGATCTCAACCGGAACTTGATGGGAATCCTTCAAGATATACCGCACTTGTTCCAAAAAATCCTCGATCGCCACTTAAAAACTGAGGTCGAGGAGCGGGATTATCCTCTTTCTATTGAGCAGAACGAGCTTAACTTACTCAATCAGATTAAAAAATCAACACAAACTAGCCTTTCAACACTCACAAAAGCAACCCATGAATTCGGTAGTGAGATATTGGTGGCAGAAAATTGGAGTGAAATCTTGGCAATTCAGAACCAATTGACTCGACAATTAGCTGATCTGATGGCTTTTAATGGCGAAAAGCATGAACAAAATTTAGTGCATCAGTTCAGGGATGAATTTCACCAATTGGCGACTCATCTTACCGACAGCTTTGATAGCTTGAGCGATCTGAGTAACGCCAAAAAAATCTTAGCTACCCCTTACCTTACAGAATTAGAAGAAGATTTAGCGAATATTGGGGGTAAACTTGATCATCTCCGAACAAGTGGAGAAATTGACCGGTATGATCTTCAAGAATCACTACAGTTTTATCAATTTATTCAACTTGTATCTCGATTTATCCAACAATGCGAGGGATTACGAGGCAGGATAATCGATAAAACGAAAGTAACTGCAACTTTCAGACGAAGACACCTGATTACCTTTCCCAAATGGGTCCCTATATCCCTAAAACGCCTGATAGAAATTGTCAGTCTTGGCGTGGTTATTGGTTTGTTACTGGCTATTATTCGTCACATCGAGTTTCCCTATCCTTCTGCTTACGAAAAAGTTGCAGATATTGTGATAATAGGTGCAGTGGTCACTGTCATTCAACCGACACGGGGTCGAGCGATCGCGATCGGTTGTGCGGCAACTGTTTCGTTGAGTTTGACGATTCTCTGTATTTACCTGTTGGTCAAGTCCTTTGGTTATAATCCTTTTAGTAGCAGTCTGGCTTATTTTTTCGCCTACTTCAGTTGTGCTTGGCTGGGGTTTACACCCATCGCTCGCATCGGTGCGATTGTAGCAGCCGATGCCATCGGGAAGGATATTTTTCCTTTTTTCGAGCAAGGAATTCGGGCCGCACTGATTTCAGTTCCCGTAGGTGCGTTTCTGGGGGTGTTGCTGACCACTGTATTTATGACAGAATCGGCTACAAACGAACTGGAAACAGATTTTTCTGTGACTTTTAAGAAAATGGGACAGCTATATCAAAAACTGCTGTCAGGCTATTTTCAGGATACGATACCACCGTCAGATATCGCCCAACTGAAGCAGGCAATTACAGTGGCGATTGCCAAACATCCAGCCTCGGTTAAGATTGCCAGTCTCGAACAAATTTCCACAGTTTTAGCAACCAAACACCAAAATTTTTGGAATTTCTCCATCGGCTACGAACAAAAACTCTGGGCTCAACTGGATGCTTTACAAGATGTGCTACAGCAACCGCTTCCTGAACCGATACGACAAAAGTTTTTACCTGAATTACAAGCGGTCGCAACGCGCTCGCTACGCGAGACCGCACAACAAACTGCGATCGCTTTTGATGAAATGGCTGAGGCGATCGCTGCCCAGGTCATTCTCAACCCACCAAAGCTAGGATTGCTCATCCAAGAAATTGAATCTCTTGAGAAGCAATTACTGAGCTTGCGGGTTGAGAGTCGAAGTTATCCCTTAAATGAGCTAATCGCCTTTAGCTCGGCTTTTATGACGATGAAAGCCATTGCCAGCAACTTAAATCAAATGAGTCAAGACTTACCTGCCTACA
>NZ_JADBSA010000400.1:0-6969 GCF_020246945.1 Microcystis sp. M113S1
GCGAAGGTTACATGATATCAGCCAGACTTGGAAACTATCTCATCAAATTAGTCCCCCCATAGAACCTCCTTGAGCCATCTTGCACACTTTTCTCTTTTTGTCAAATTTTATGTTAAGAAAGATGTGACTAATGGATAGCCCAGAAGGAGAGAGGCGAGTAGGATGCCTGCCACGAATAAAGAAAAATGCTATCAGCTAATTACTTTGAGAGTTAAGCAGTAAGCGTTGGGGTTGTTGGGTTTCGCTTTTTCAATCGAATTAATACGTTTTCTCCCAAGTATTGTTTCGCTCAAACCAATCTACGAGACTGCTCCCTAATTAGATTTAATTGGGCTAACCTACTTCCAAATTGTGTTAGCATCAGAGATAAGTATAAAACAGCCGAACGATTAAAGCGGGAATATTGGCTCTATAGGGTGTTTAACTGTGGGATGATGTCGGAAGTTTATGTCATTCGAGATGCGGTTACTCTAGGACGGCAACCTGTTACAAGCATTGAACATTATCAGCTTGGACTAGAGGCAATTCTACGGCAGGATGAACGGGAATGAAGATCAGCAAAATTCAGATTAAAAATTTTAAGTCTTTTCAAGATGTTACCGTAGATCTAGATCCTGATTTTAATGTCTTTACTGGGGTTAATAATTCAGGAAAAACCAATTTGCTAGAGGCGATCGCTCTTTGGCATGAGTGTTTTAATAAGCTAATTCGACAAGCGGGCAAAGGATATAAAGAGTTATACAAAAAAGGTGATTATATTCTCGGTCATACAACAGAAAAATATTTTCCTTACGAAACTATTAAAACGGTTAGAACTTCAAATATTGACGATATTTTTTATCAACGTGATACAACTGCTCCTATTGAATTATCTATTAACTTAAATAAAGTAGATATAAATTTAGAAATTGGTTTTTCTATCAAGACCTCTGGTTTAAATTATGTTATTGAGCTTTTGAATTATAACCAATATAACTTTAGAGGATTCAATGAGTTTTTTGAAAATTTTTCCAACCCTATTAGTGCATCTTTTGCCTCTCCTGTAGCCACCATTAGAACTGAGGAGAGATTTGTGACTCGTCCACAAATTATTGAATCTATTCAAAAAAGAGAGTCTGTTGAAGTTGTTCGTAATCGTTTATACAATCTTTATTATGATACAACTCGAAATGAAAATCTTTACAATAAATTTATTCGAGATTTATCGTATATTCTCTTTAACGGCGATAAAAAAATTGAGTTTTTCCCTAAAAGTGATATCCAAAAAGATATAAAATCAGTGATTTATTATAAAATCGAGTCAAGAGATATTGAGAAAGATATTTCTCTATTGGGAAGTGGAACGTTACAAATTATTGTTATTTTATTGAATCTTTACGCACCGGAAAAAACTAGAGACCTAAACTTAATTTTATTTGATGAGCCTGATAGTCATATTCATCGGGATATTCAAAAACGTTTAATCGATACGGTTCTTAGATTTTCGACAAATACTCAAATCTTTTTAACAACTCATAATGAGACTCTAATTCGTCAGGTTCCTCTGCATCAGCTTTTTCATATTGAAAATAGACCTCAATATAATTATAATGCTTTATCTCGACAAGAACTTTTAGTAGAGCCACGCTTTAAAGGAATTTATCCCTCTGCGCTAAATCCTATTATTAGTTCTTTAGGGAATAGCAATGGTTTAGATTTTATTAATGCAGTTGAAGCGGATAAAATCATTTTTGTCGAAGGTCAGGATGATGCAAAAGCAATTTATACGTTATTACAAAAGAATACTATTGGTATAAATACAAAAAAATATTCTTTCTGGGTGATGGGTGGATTCTCTGAAATTTTTAAGAATTTACCTAGTTATAAAAAGATCTTTCAGTTAATTAGAAATCAAGAAACGCTTTGGAGTAAGGCTTTTCTCGTCTTTGATCGTGATTTTATTGAAGATGATCACCGTGATAAGCTTATTGAAGCACTGGGTAGTCATGTTAAAATTCCAACTTATATCACTCCGTCTTATACTTTTGAGTCAATTTTATTAATGGATTTGATCAAGTTATCTCATCTACTAAAAAAATGGCTAGAAGCCAAAAAAGATGATATTAATGTTGATCGATCTGCTTTGGTACAATCCCTAGAGAATCATTATTTAACAATCATGCAAGAAAAGCTAAAGAGTCTTGATGATAAATATATTAATGAGACTTGCCATCGGTATGCCAACGTCAGGGAACAACTAAGTAAAAGGGATTTTTTGAATAACCAAAATCCTATTAAAGAAAGTGATATTAATCTAAATGATCTATTTAGGAGGTATTTAATAACCATCAATGACAATCGTGAATTTTATAAAATGGCTAATAAAAATGATGTTCAAGAAATTATTAATCAAGTGACCAAACCTCATAATATAGAGTTCAATATTGAGCAAGATTTTATTTCATTACTCAATCTTGTTGATCGCTCGACTTGGTTTAATGAGTGGGATTTTTTAACCAAATTGTAGAATTTTAACCATCATGACCTACCCTAAACGCCTGATCGAAGTTGACCTACCCATTAAGCGAATTTCTGCCCATGCGCGGCGGTAAAAATCGATTCGTCATGGGCATATTTCTACACTTCATATCTGGTGGGCAAGGCGACCACTGGCCGCGTGTCGGGCGGTAATTTGTGCGGCGTTGTGGCCAGATCTGGTGGCTGAAAACTGCCCGCAAGAGTTTAGAGAAGATGCGGCCAAAATTATTACTGAATTTGCCAAGCAAACTGATTACTGATTACTGCTCACTGATTACTGATTACTGAAAAAAAGCTGCGCCGCTGCCCGTTCAAATTAACCGAAGTGAGGCATAAGAGTCAAAACTCCCAAGTCTAAATCTTTACTATTGATCGATGTTGCCTCATAGAGAGCCAACATATCGTTTAATTGGGGATTACCGCAGGAGGAACCGGTTACGCCCATGGCAATAATCAAACCACAATAACCCTCGGTATTTTTGATGCGTTTTTGCCAATTGCGGCGCGCGTTACGGTGGTCGGGATCATCTTCCTCGAATTCCCCAAATAGATAGAGATCACCATTAGCCATTTTCAGAATCCCCAGATCATAACGGGTATCTTCGAGGGGATCTTCGCCGGGGTTAAAACCAATAGCCGCCAAACCGCCAGCTTGTTCGATTTTTTCGATAATTTCCTTGGCTTTCGGTCGGGAGGTCTGGATCATCACCACGGGGAAACCCTCTCCTTTTGTCGGTACGGATTGGGGTTGATAATGGATTTTTGGACGACTGCGAATTTTATCTAATAATTGCCAGGGAACCATTCCCAGACTGAGATGTGCATTATCAGGAACTAAATCCTCCTTGAGTACGGATTCTTCCTCATCATCCTCATCCTCGTCGTCGTCCTCCTCCAAGAGTTGCATAAATTCCGCACATAGATCGGGCATCGTGGCCACCGTCACCGCCAAGGTTTCCCCTTTTGCCTGTTCGGGATCGAGGGGAATGCGAAAACGACGCTGTAATTCTCCGATCGGTTCTTCGGATAAAGCGGATTGATTGCCTTTAAAAAAGCGCAACAGAGCCATTAAAGCTAAATATACCGTGATTGCTTCTTCTTCATCTAAATAGGGGCGAATACCTTCGTAGGGATGCACGCTGCCGAAAACTGGATGGATTTGGGAGGGGGCAGCCGAGGCTAGATCGTAGTCATCCTCATCATCGTCCTCATCATCATCGGCCAATTCGTAGCTTAAAAACCAGCAATCTTGGGAAAGAAAGGCCTTTTCTAATCTTTCCATCGATTTTTCTGCCAAAGCGGACTGCCGGAATTGTTTGAGGGATTCTAGGGAACGATAGAGAATGACTCCGTATTCCCGACCGAGCATTCCCATGACACAGGCGTAAAGATTCGGGAAATCGGGTCGATCGAGCTTAATTTCCAAAATATCGTAATCAGCTAAACAGGACCAGGGTTCAGCTTTCCAAATTTCGTGAGCGGTTTTCACTAAAGCGGACTGCCAAGCGGGAGGAATTGCCGGGGGGCGGTTATTTTGGAATTCGTCGAATCCACGAAAGAGATCATCGATCAGGGGCAAACTGGGGACATAATCGATGGTGATATCCAGATCTTGCAGTACCCCGCGCAGAAAAAACTGTGTTTCTCGATCGCGGACGATAATTTTTTTCGGTCTGGCTGGCCGGGCGGGACTTTGCGGTGTTTCGATGGCGCGGATTAAGGTTCTCACCATGGCCTCTGGCCCGGTTTCAGGGGAAACTACTTCCATAGCGCGTACACAGCCCTCGCTACCATCCACCCAGATCACGCACTCGCCGCCGCTTTCTTGATTTGGTTCTAAGGTGGCCCGGGGCATTCTCTCGGATAAGGATAAAGCACGACGATCTCCTTCCCAAACACTGGGAATTTGTGGGATTTTTTTGAGGCGGCTTTGAGTGGTCCGGGGCAGAAGATTCATCGGGAAATTTAGGGGTAGCTGTTTTAGGATTTTAACCTTTTCTTTTCAAGGATTCCATAAGAATTTTCTATCGATTTAGTCCATAACTTGATAAATAAACCGGAAACCTGACCAAGTTCCTAGATCAAAGGCGTATTCATCAATTACACTGCCAGAACTATCCATTTTTAGACCTAAATCTAATTTTAGATCGCGACCGAATGCTCTGGCTATTTCTAGGGGGTTAGTCAGGGTGAGCAGTTGGGTGGCTTCTCCTTTGACGTTTTGAGTAGCATTAAGGATTGTAAAGGTTTTTGGGAAAGGATGGCGACTGAGGATCAGTAGATTTTCTCTGATGCCCTTGGGTTGACTAATTTTCCAATGCCCTTGGCGGTCATTGGGGATGGTGGCCTTGCTTTTGGCCGCCACGACAAAGGGGGCCAATGGGCTGGAATTGGTGAAATTATCGGGGGTTTCTGAACAGGAACAGTATAAAAGCGGTTGGCGATCGCTGTTGAGGACAAGGATCAGTGCGTAGAGGGGTTGTTCTTCTTGATTCTCAATTTGATAGCGAATTTCTGTCCCGACGGGCAGAATTAAGTCATTGTTAGCGTTATCGTTGGCCTTGCTATTATTGACGGCTTTTTTCGTTTGCAGACGGGAGATATAGATTTTATCAATGCTTTCCAGGGTGACAATGACGGCTAAACCGGAGGATTCTTGATTGATCAACAAGTGCCACAATTTGCAGGCCAGCAGGGTTTCTAGTTGCGATTGCAGTCGTTTGATTCCCGATTTAATTGCTTCGTTGACCGCCCCTAAACTACCGATAATTAGGGAGCCATTGGGAGATAATAACTGATAATTGCCAGTTTCTTCGCTACCAACTCGACTTAAGAGACAATCTACCGCTTGTTCGCCAATGTTAACCACGGCGGCCACATCGGGCAAACTGGCAAAGGTACTGGTGGCATCTACCCGTTCAATCCGGGTTAAGTTATTATCCAAACCGACGATTAAGCCGATTTGACTCGGAAAAACCCGCAATTTTTCCTCTAGAATCTGTCCTATTTCTAGGGAGGCGGTTGCCGATAATAACTGGGCTTTGGCTTTTAAACCCTGACGGGCGAGAATTTGTAGGCTGATTTCCTCCCCAGTCGCCTCAATAAAGCTCAAACAGGAGTTAATTCCGTAATTTTCTAGGATTTCTAAGGGCAGGCCGACCAGATTGACTTCTAGGGTGCGCTCGTCAATAAGATTTGTAACAATTGCTGCCCCACCCCTTGACTTTTCTGGCTTTGTATGATAGAGCGCCGCAGAATTATTTTTTTGATTACTGGTTAGGATTGCCGGTTGCTGTTGTTCACTGCTGTGACTAGCGACGAGATTGCGGAGACGGGGAAAAGCGATCGCGATTGTCGGACTGGGGGAAACTTGCCAGAGATACTGAGTGAGATCATAGGTAAATAAGCCAGCATTGGGGCTATTACCGCTCAATTCCAGGGCGATTTGCTCTGGTTTAGCGGCAGCGAGAATAACGCCGTTACTAGGCTTATTTTTGAGGTTAAAACGGGTTTTAATATCGGCAGCGAAAGTTAACTCGGCGGGGTTAAGGTCACTAATGGCTCTAGAATAGGAGCGAACGCGGAGATTACCGAGATAGGGACGATTTTGGGGAAGATGACTACTATCAAAAATCAAGCTAAACTTATCCGTAGCTAGACAGCGAGCCAAAAGCAAAATATTTTCCTTAATTAGAGCATTTTCTGCCCCATCAGCAGCAATAAAAACCTCTTTTCGGGCCCCAACACTGCCATAACCGCTAAAGTGAAAAATTACCACATCCCCCGTTTTAGCTTGGGCGATCAGGTGTTCTAAAAAAGCCAATTCGATCGCTTCTCGACTGGCTTTTTGTCCCGTTAAAGTCACTATATCAGCATCCTGAAAGCCAAAACGATAACGGAGAAGGTCTTTTTGTAACTCCACATCGGTAAGACAACCGGGCAGCGGCGGAATATTCGCCCCATACTGGTCAATACCGACTAAAAGAGCCAATTTTCTGGGATTAGGGGCGGCGAGAACAGCCAAATGACGGTTAACTGTCCCTTGACTAATCGCCAAAGTCAGCAACCCCCAACCTGTCTGCTGGATCAATTCTCGCCTAGTTATGTTCATCGAAAATTTTGGGTCTGAAACCCCGTCGTTCTACGACGGCTTTACCGTTAAATACTAGCGCATTTACACGATATATGCCAGAATGTGAGACATGGAAAAAGCATATTCTTACCGATTTTACCCCACACCCGAACAAGAGTCGCTATTGCGGCGCACTTTGGGCTGTGTAAGATTAGTTTACAATAAAGCTCTCCATCTCAGAACAAAAGCATGGTACGAAAAGCAAGAAAGAGTAGGATATACTGAAACCTCTTCAATGCTAACCGACTGGAAAAAGCAAGAAGCATTCGACTTTTTAAACGAAGTTAGTTGTGTACCTTTACAACAAGGGTTAAGACACC
>NZ_JADBSA010000401.1:0-25628 GCF_020246945.1 Microcystis sp. M113S1
TTGCCGTTCTACGTCAATCAAAAACTGGCAATAATAGCCGTCAGCACGTCTAACAACTCTTACCCGTTTAATCTGTTGCTCTGAATAATAAACTAATGTCTTTTGACTACACCATAAATCAAATTCTCCTGCTTTAAAACCGTCAGTAAATCTGATTTTACGTCTATCATCAGATAGCTTATAGCCTGTTAGTTTATACTCAACGGAACGACTATGCTTTTTGAACCGAGGAAAGCCTTTTTTCCCTGGTATCTTGGCACGACAATTATGATAAAACCTATTAATTGATTGCCAGGCTCTATCAGCAGCCGATTGACGAGCTTGAGAGTTTAGTTTATTAACCCAAGGTGTCTCTTTATTGTTAGCTAGTACAGCACAAAGTTTTTGGAGATCATTGCGGGTTGTCCCTTGATTTGACCGCCAATAACGAACACAAGAGTTACGCACAAACTGAGAAGTTTTGATAGCTTCATCAAGCTGGTGATATTGCTCTGGTGTTCCGTTTTTTAGCTTGGCTTCTACGACTAGCATCTAACAGTCCTCGACCATTGGCTGAGTTAAGTATAACACAGTTTACCCACAGATGGTGGAATTAAACCGATGCTCCGCGGTTGATATTCTGGTCGGATTTCATCCCCCGCAAAGCTGAGTATCTTGTCGAAAAATGTAGCCGGGGCATTCATCCGACATTTTAGGTAAGCTCATTTTAAAGGGAAATGGTTAATATCAGGTAAAAAGAGACTATAAAGAGATTTTGAGGCCATTATCGGCCATTTTTTTCTGGTCAGTGGTCGGACAAATTTCTTGTCTTTGATTCCCTGACCCCTAGTTTAAGAGAATTGAGGGCCGCTGACAGCTTCAGGCTATATCCTAAAATTAGGGATAAAGTGACAGTAGGAGGCGAACCGATGATCTATCACATCACTACAGAAAGAGGTTGGCAAATAGCTCGTGAAATGGGGGAATATCGGGCTTATTCCCTAAAAAATGAGGGATTTATCCATTGCTCCACCTTAGAACAAATTCCGAAAGTTGTGGCCGCTTTTTATCAAAATCAGCCAGATTTGCTGGTTTTAGCCATTTCTCTCGAACAATTGCAGTCCCCGGTCAAATGGGAGCAGCCCCAACATCCTAACCCAGAAAATGCCACTTTAGAGCTAGAAAAAGAGACCTTTCCCCATATTTACGGTGCTATCAACCTAGAATCGGTGGTTTTTGTCAAACCCTTACAGGATTTGATCAATTCCTAGAACTAAATCATCTAACTCTTGGTAATCGGGGAGAGTAGTATCGATGCTCAACCCGCGCCGAATCACGAGGCGATCCCACTGTGGTCGCGATAATAGCTCGCTAAAGTAGCGAGCCTTGAAAATTAACAAATTTGCCTCTAGACCCGTCTTAATGCGCCCTAAATGGGGCAATCCGAGCAGATTTGCTGGGGTGAGGGTGACACTATTTACCCAGTCAGCGTAGGGTGCATCGAGATGGGCAATCCGCACCGCTTGGGTAAAGACTTCTAAACCATCGTGATCCCCAAAACCATAAAAGGGATCGCGACAGTTATCACTGGCAAAAGCAACTGGAATTCCCGCTTTTTTCATCTCTTTTACCTTAGTTGTCCCGCGCCAAAAGGGGGTTTTTTCCTCTTGACGATCCTGTAGGTAGAGATTGCACATCGGCAAGCTAACGATAGCAATGCCCGCATTTTTGACTAAATTTAGGGTTTCTTGGATTATTTCAGGGGATTGTACCGCTAAACTGCAACAGTGACCACAGATGATTTGTCCGTCAAATTGCTCTTTGATGGCAGTACGAGCGATCGCTGCTAAACAGGTAGAATCGGGGTCGCCGTTTTCATCCAGATGAAAATCGAGATTTAAACCCCTTTCTTGGGCTAATTTGAAGGTAATATCAATTTGTGCCTGTAAATCTGGATTTGTGTAGGCTACTCCCCCTAATATGCCCCCAAATTCGGCAATTTTATCGGCTAAGGCCGCTCCCTCGGAGGTTTGATAGTAGTCAAGGGAAACTAGAGAAACCGCTTGCAGGGTGATTTTACCGGCCCATTGTCGTTGCAATTCTCCCAAAGCGGTTAAGCTAATCTGTGCCTGTTGACCAAAAGAGTCGATATGAGTGCGAATAGCGGCGGTTCCGTGGGCATAACTGCATTTAACGCCGAATTCCATGCGACGATACACATCCTCTAAGCGCCACTCCCGTCGAGAATCCTCTAAGGCCATTTTTAAGGCGCTGTCAAAAGTGCCATCATGGTTAGGACAACGATGCCAACTATGACCTTTATCGAGATGGGTGTGCATATCGACAAAGCAAGGAAAAATAATCTTTTTTTTGAGGTCAATAACGGGAATATTGTCTTCGGGGGGGATTGTGGAGGTGATGCGATTAATGTAACCGTCATTAATTTCCAGATTAACTAAGGTTAATCCCTCGGCGGTTTGGGGAGAAAAACTCTCATTTTCTAGGATGGAAACGGGAATATGAGCATTTTTGAGCCAGTAGCGCTCGTTTGAGGGAATCATAAGACCTCTGGTAAAAATCAAAAATTGTTGTTAGGGTTAGGAGTCGGTCGTCGGGAGAATTAAGAATGAATAATAATCAATTAAGCGGTATTAAGTAAGTAGTGTTAAATGGCATTAACAGTGCTATCTTTTCACTGATTACTGATTACTGATTACTGATTACTGATTACTGATTACTGATCACTGATTACTGATTACTGATCACTGATTACTGATAAACCGGTAGGCGCGCTTTTAATTCCCAGCCATAAATTGCTAAAAATTCCTTTAATTTATCGGGGTGTAAATGGAGGTAATCGGGATTAACTTCATCGATAATGCCAATACCGCCTAAATCCCGCGCTCCTGCCGCTAAACAATCCAAGAGAAAAAGAGGATCGGGTACTAAATTCGGGGGAATTTGAATGACAATATCTGGGGGCAAAATTTCCCTAGCTTGCCTAACCAGATCGGGTAATTTTTGCAGATCAAAAGGATTATTTTGCCACCGTTCTCTTTTGCCCGGATTGTAGGGTTGTAGGATCACTTCTTGAATATGTCCCCAACGTTGATGAATAGTGGCAATAGTTTCTAAGGTTACTAAGCGATCGCATTCTGTTTCACCAATTCCTAATAATAACCCCGTGGTAAAAGGAATTCCTAATTCTCCCGCCCATTGTAACTGCTCTAAGCGCAGGGATGGCACTTTACTGGGGGCATGACGATGGACAGTATTTAATAAAGTCACCGTCATTTGTTCTAACATTATGCCCATAGATAGATTGACATTTTTCAGTTTTTCCATCTCGGCAAAAGTTAAAATCCCCGCATTGGTATGGGGATAAAAACCCATATTTAAAGCCAATTCTCCTAAATTATAAATATGGCGAAACCATAACTCTCGATTGGCTGCTAAAGGATGAACTTCCCCGCTAAGAATTAAAATTTCCGTAATTTCCGAACCCTGCAAAGCAGTTAAAATCTCTTTGGCCTTGTCTAGACTTAACCAGCCATCAGTGCCTAAATCCCTGCGAAAATTACAATAACTGCAACGATTGAAACACTCGTAGGTAGGTACAAGGGTATGAGAGGGACTATAGGTGACAATTCTTGACATTTTTTTCGGAATTGGAGTTCATTACGAGCATTCAAGGGCGATAAAATTTGCTATCGTGGGAAGAATTGCTGTTTTATTCACTTAAAAACGCTCTCCCTTTTCGCTTCCTCCTATGATTTTCGATCCTGCCAGTCTTCCCTCCCATCGTCAAACGATTCGTCCGATTAGCGCCACGGCCCTGCACGGAATTGTATTTCAAGATGACAAATTAATCGCTATCGACGCAAAAAACGGCTATTTATACCAAATTGCCCTCGATACCGGTCATACAACCGTACTTAATTGCCATCGCTGGCAAGAATTCGTCGGGACGACGGGATTGGCAATCGATGATCAAAATAACCTCTGGTTTACGACCCGCGAAAATCTCTACTGCTGCACTCTCGAAGATTTTACCCCAAAATTTTTTACCCGTCTTCCCTACACCGCTAACGGAGTCGCCGTAACTGCTAACACAATTTATGTCACTTGTCAACGTTCTGGACAAATCTTTATATTTGATCGCCAATCGGGACAGGAAATTACTCGTTTGTACGCGCCGGGTATCGGCATCGAAAATATCACCATTCGCGGGGAAGAACTTTGGTTAACGGATACCCTAGAACAAACGGTTTACTGTCTTGATCGCGCCACGGGAGAACAGCTTTTTAGCATGATAACTCCTTTTGAATCGCCGACGGGACTAGCTTTTTATAACGATGCGAACAGTGGCAAGGATATCTTATATGTGGCCTATGCTTTCCAAGAACCCTTTATCCGCGATAATCCCAATTCCGAACAGGTTTACGAACTTAGTTATCGTCCGCGTACTTTTGTCCATCCTCTATATTTTCACTACGATCCCGCTAAAAAATACACCCTTTCTAACGGTTATCTGATTGAATTATCCTACGTCGAGGAATTGGAACCTCTCTATAATATCGAACTAAAAGATGTGGAATGGCGCATCGCTTTACCTCTAGAAACACCGCGGCAAAAAATTCGCAGCGTCGAAGCGGTGGGATTGCCTTTTATTGAAGAAATTCAAGACGGGCAGCGGGTGGCAGTATTTAAGTTCAAGCAAATAACCGCCAAACAACGTCATATTTTTGGTTGGAAAGTGGTCTTAGAAGTGTGGGGAATTAAATACCAAATTACTCCCAAAGATTGCGAAGATTTACCCCCCTTACCCGCCGATTTTCCCGATCGCTATTTGATCGATAATGATGATCTGGCTATGAATACAGAAATTATCCTCAATGCTGCCAAAGAAGCGATCGGTCGGGAAACCAATCTACTCAGAAAAGTTTATAGTATTCGTAACTACGTCTATGATCAGCTTTCCTACGGCATCAAACCCAACATCGACACCCCCGATATTGCCCTGCGGCGCGGAGTGGGTTCCTGTGGCGAATATGTGGGTTTATTATTGGCTTTGTGTCGTCTCAATGGTATTGCCTGTCGTACGGTAGGACGTTATAAATGCCCACCCCATCCCCTCGAACGTAATTTACCCCTCGAACCAGATTACAATCACGTCTGGATGGAATTTTATCTCCCCTCTATCGGTTGGGTTCCCATGGAGTCCAATCCCGATGATATCTTTGAAGGTGGTCCCTATCCCAATCGTTTCTTTATGGGTTTAGCTTGGTATCACACGGAAATTGCCAAAGATATCCCCTTTGAACGAATGCTCAGTGAAGGACAGCCGGTGTTAAAAATCCAAGTTCCCATCGGCGATTTAGCGATTAATCACGTTCAATTCATCATTCTTGAGGAATTAGCCCCAAAAGACTAGAATTTTGACCCATCATCTAGGATGCCCATTTCTCTATCTCTGGCTTCTTTGAGTTCTTTGACCATTTGCAAACCCGCGCCCACACAGAAGCCCAGGGTTGCCCCAGCACCGGCAAAATAACGTCCATAGATGATTTGATAGATATAGGGATTTTTATAGTTGACTTGGCTGGGATTGCGTTCAATGCGGCTAATGCCATAACCGATACCTGCCCCGACTAAAGCCGTCACTAGGCCTGAAAATAGAACTAGACGAAAGTTCATGATCTTATCTCCCGATGGACTCTGACTTTAGATTATCGCTGAAAATTAGTCCATGGCAAGCGATCGCAATAATTCGTTAAGTAGTCGTGCCAAATCAATTTCCCTTGAGATGTGTAATTAATTTTGCTTAGGTACTTAGGGTCTGCTGAATAATGGTAAAACCCTTTTAAAATAAAGCTTTTGACCTGTTAAAGTCCGATGTTAGTGCAAGAAAATAGGATTGGGACTTTCAAAAACCTTGCATTATCCTTTTTGTAGTACATCGCTTGGTACAAAAAACAAGGGCAACAAAGCCTGAAACGACCGGCTACTGACTCCTGACTCCTGACTCCTACCACCACCGAAAAACTTTTTCAGCAGACCCTACTTATTAAGTAGGGTTTGCCGAAAAAATCTAAAAACCTTGTTGGGTAAGACTTTTAGACCTTTTGTCAATCAAAAAGTACCAGATATGGGAGTGATCGGGGGTAAATTTTAGGTACTTTTTCCCTGAAAATTAGGTCACTGACCCCCTCAAAATCGGTAAAACCCTACACCCCACACCCCACACCCCACACCCTGTCCCCACGAAAAACTTTTTCAGCAGACCCTAAGTAAATAAACTGGCATCAACCCGAAAATATGACCCCAAAGACCTAGCTTCTGACTGATTGATGCTGCGTTGTCCATTAATTATTTGCTCCACCGCATCAGGGGAACCCAAAATAGTAATTAGCTCTGGATATTCTATCTCGTTAGCTTCTATAAGATGCTGTAAGGTTGCTAAAGGATTTCTGCCAGGAATTGGATAATTATCTGCCTCGAACCTTTCGATCAAACTAATCAATAACTCCAGTAAAGCTTCCTCCTCTAAACTAAGTTTCGAGCGATGTTCCAACTCTTGAGCAATTGCGATCGCTCGCTCGTTTTCCACCTCTGTGGTGATTGCTTTTGGTTGATAGTGAGCGAGTAATTCTCCATAGGTTTTAGAATTAAAAGTAAGCATCATATTTCCAATTTCCTTTATCGTACTCGGCGTGGGTAAGAATATATTTAATATAGATAGTCTGTCGGCTATAAACTAGATCTACAATTAGACGATAGTGATTTCCTTTAATATTAAAAACAGTGAAGTTACCAACAGATTCAGCACTTTTATAAGTGGCTTGCACATCGATTAGATTTTGCCATGCTGCTTTACTAGCGACTCTATACCAATCATAGAGAGACTCGCAGGAATTAGCATTAGTGATACAGAAATCGCGAAGTATTCGACGGCTAATTACCCGCATAATACAAATGTACCTCTGGCAGTTTCTGTCAATAGCAATTATACCTCAACATCTAGGCTAACTCAAGCCGGCGGGCTGATTTGCTCACACTTTACATTGCGTAAAATGGTAGCACTTCCCACCAATGGGGACGTTTTCCCGCTTACCAGCTAAATTGAGAATATCAGGGGCATTTATGCCTAAAGGGAGAGAAAATGTATTAGGCTAAAAACTAAACTATTTTGGCAAGATTTCTTTGAAGACCTTCTCAGCCTACTTATTGGTTTTCCACGGTAGTCGCGATCCGCGTCCAGCCATGGCGGTGACACGATTAGCAGCCTTAGTTCAAGAAAAAATTAGTCAACCCGCCGAAAGATTAGGGAGTAAATCGGAGTTTAGCCCATCTCTAGCGGTTCTAGAAGCAGATAATCGGGTATTAGTAGGGACTGCCGCCCTAGAATTAGTGATAACACCTCTCCATCAACAAATAGAAGCTTTTGCCCAACAAGCACAAAGCCAAGGATGTAGCCGGTTGCAGATTATCCCCCTGTTTCTCCTGTCGGGGGTTCACGTTAAAGAAGATATTCCCGCGGCCGTGGCCAAAGTGCGATCGCCGATTGAGCTAGAGTTAAAGCCCCATTTAGGCAGTTATCAGGGCATAAAATCGCTTTTATCGCGACAATTTGCTGATTTAAGCCCCCAAGACCGCATTTTACTGTCCCACGGTAGTCGTCGCCCCGGGGGTAATCGGGAGGTGGAAAATCTAGCGGCGTTTTTTGGGGCAATTACAGCTTATTGGTCGATAGAACCGAGTTTATCCCAACAAATCGAGAGTTTAATCGCTCAAGGTAGCCAAACAATTGCTATACTGCCCTATTTCCTCTTTGCTGGTGGAATTACCGCCGCGATCGAAGCCCAAGTTTTTGAACTATCACAAAAGCATCCAAATGTCAATATATCTTTAGGTAAATCTTTGGGGGCGACGGGGGAATTAGCCGAGATTATTGTGGAGGAAGGATGGGGATGAAGCGAGCAGCGATCGCTTTGGGCGGTAATTTAGGGGATTCAGGGACAATTTTAGGGCAAGCTTTAGGGGAATTAGAGCGAGTCAAAGGAATTAAACTAGAAGCTCATTCCCAATGGTATCAAACCACAGCCGTGGGTCCTCCTCAGCCCGACTATCTCAACGGTTGCGCCATTGTGCAAGTGGATTTATCGCCCTTAGATTTACTGCATAAATTATTAGAAATCGAGCAGTTATTCGGGAGAGTCCGACGGGAAAGATGGGGACCGCGTACCCTCGATTTAGACTTAATATTTTATGATGACCTGATCTTAGAAACGCCCGAATTACAGATACCCCATCCCCGCTGCCGAGAACGCGCCTTCGTGCTGCTTCCCCTGGCAGAAATTGCCCCCGATTGGCGAGATCCGGTCACTGGAAAAACTATCCTTCAGCTATTGGGGCAATTGGGATTGGCGGAGTAGGATGTTAGGTGTTAGGGTTTTAGTTGAAAACTTCGCTAATTTCTTTTCACTGATCACTGAAAAGTCTTCCCCTAAACCCAAATAAGCGCGTCTCAGTTACCGCCCCGAAACTCTACAATAAAGGCAGCAGCATCAATAAACAGTAAAGAAAATCAACCGTGACCAAGACCCCATCGCTCGAGGAAACTCATTACAATCAGGCTAAGGCTAGTTTACAACAGGCCTTAACTTGGTATGCCAGTTTTCGCCGCCATTGGAATTATCCCCCCGATCCCCAACTTCAGGCCGCCGTTAAACAGGATTTGCAGTCCCTCAAATCGGCCTTGGATAAACTGGATGAAACGGTGATTCGGGTGGCAGCCTTCGGGTTAGTCAGTCGCGGTAAATCCTCGGTGGTAAACGCTTTAGTCGGTCAAAAAGTCCTGACAACTGGACCCCTGCACGGGGTGACACGCTGGCCGCGATCGGTGCGTTGGACACCAGCCACGGGTAAAATCCAGATAGAATTAATCGATACCCCCGGATTGGATGAGATTGAAGGGGAAGTGCGGGCGAATATGGCCAGAGAAGTCGCTAAAAGTGCCGATTTAATTTTATTTATCGTCGCGGGGGATATTACCCGGACTGAATACGAGTCCTTGGCAGAATTGCGCCGGGCCAAAAAACCGATCATTTTGGTGTTTAATAAGATTGATCTCTATCCGGAAGCTGATCGCCGCCAGATTTTTCAGCAGTTACAGAGATTAGGAACCAATCGGGACGAAAAAACGTTAGAAGATTTGTTAACTAGCGATGAGATAGTTATGGTAGCCGCCGAACCGCAACCGATTCCCGTCCGGGTGGAATACCCCGATGGGCGCGTGGTGACTGAGTGGGAAACCCCTCCCCCCCAAATTGAGGAGCTGCAAGATAAACTCTTAACGATTTTAAATCGGGAAGGGCGATCGCTGCTGTCCCTAAATGCTTTAGTGCAAGGTCAAGAAGCGGAGGAAAATATCGCTAGAAAAACCCTAGAACTGCGGGACAGTCAAGCGGAGGAAATTATCTGGCAATACGCGAAATATAAGGCTTTAGCGATTGCGGCTAATCCGATCGCTATTTTAGACCTCCTAGGGGCTTCAATCGTCGATTTGACTCTAGTTCGGGCTTTAGCTCGTTTGTACGGCTTGCCGATTACCAGTCACCAAGCTGGTCAACTCTGGCGGACTCTACTTTTGAGTAGTGCGGGGTTGCTGGTGGGGGAAATCCTCAGCACTGTGATTATCGGTTTGGGCAAAACGGCAGCGGCAGCGGCGAGTATTTTTGAAAATCCCACCTCTTTAACCCTCTACGGTAGCACCGCTCTCCTACAGGGAGCAATTGCCGCTTATGGAACCTATATCATCGGGAAAGCCGCTAAAATCTATCTAGAACGCGGTTGTAGTTGGGGGGCATCCGGACCGAGTACGGTGATCAATCAAATTCTCGCTCAAGTTCATCCGCAAACTATTTTATATCGTTTACGTCTAGAACTAGAACAGTGATTTTAAAGGAAAAAGGAAAAAAGGCAACAGTTATCAATTAAATATTTCCTACTGACTACTGATGACCGACTCCTAATTTTAGAAACTTAATTTTTGACAACGACAACTAGCTAGAAATATTGAGAGAAAATCATGTCTGCTGCCCATAAGTCCTATGTTCCCGTTCCCATTCCTCGCCAAAAAAGCCAAGGGAGTCAACGTCGTCCCCAGTCGCGGATAACTTCCCCCAACCCCACTACTAAACCAGTTACTCAATCCTCCCCGACTGCCACCGTCAAACCGACGACTAAATCGGTTGCGAGAGTTCCCGTGGCCCCGACACAAAAACAATTAGCCTCGCGTCAATTACGTTCCCTTTGCCTCCTAGAAAGAATAGTGGCCGTGATTACTTTTTGTCTGTTGGGTTCGACTCTGGGAATATATGCTTGGACGGTATATATTCCCAAGGTTTGGGACAAAGAATTTGGTAAACTGGAAACACTGCAACGTCACGAGCGCCATCTTTTATCCACCAATGAAACCCTTAAACATCAACTAGCTCAACAAGCAGAAAAACCCGAAACCGGATTAACTCATCCCCAACCCTTCCAAACTATCTTTTTACAGCGTAAATCTGCCCCGAACCTGAAACCGTCCCCCGCTTCTCAACCCCAATCTACCGTCAATTCTCGACCGAGAAGTGCCTATTAACAGTTATCAGTTAACAGTTATCAGTGGGTAAGTTAACAGTCATCAGATGTGAGTTTTTAAGTGTGCAGTATTAAATAGAAGTTTCCTACTGTCTTTTTACTGATTACTGATTACTGATTACTGTTTACTGTTTACGGATTACTGCTCACTGTTCACTGCTTACTGCTCACTGATAACTGAAAGATACTGCTCATGACTGACACAAAAAGACCCAGATTTAGAGGTAAAAAAACTCGATCGCCCTCGGGCAGGATCCGGGACAGAAAGTCCTATTTAAACGCCAAAAAACAGCAACAACAGTTTAAAAAATTGCCTTTGAGTAATGGGCGCTTGGTGGCGGTGTGGTTGATTTTAGTCATGGGTATTGTCGGTTTAGCTTGGCGACTGTACCAATTACAAATAGTCCAAGGACAGGAATTGCAAAAAAGAGCCAGACAACAGCAAACTACCAGTATTAGACCCTATATTCCCCGACGGGCGATCGTCGATAGTAATGGTAATGTTTTGGCGACCGATCGCTTGATTTATACTCTTTATGTACACCCAAAACTGTTTGCTATTCCGCCGGCAGAAGTGGCTGATAAATTAGCTCCTTTATTAAATATTCCCACTAATCAACTGATTCAAAAATTTAAAGAAAAAGAAACAGGAATTCGTTTAGCCAATCAATTAACCGAATCCGTGGCTAGGGGATTAAAACAATTATCTCTTGACGGTGTAGAATTAGAGGAAAAGTACGCTCGTTATTATCCCCAAGACGATGTGGCAGCCGACGTGATTGGCTATGTAGATAAAGAACATCGTGGTCAAGCAGGATTAGAGAGAGGTTCCAGTCAGTTATTAGAAAGAGATCCTTTTTCTGTCAATACAAGACGCATGGGAGACGGGCGAATTTTACCCGCTTTTGTTCCCGATGGTATCTTTCAATTTGATGAATTACAGTTAGAAGTAACCCTCGATTTAAAACTACAAAGAGCCGCCAGGACGGCCCTACGAGAACAGCTAAAGAAATTTAATGCTAAACGGGGAGCCGTCATCGTTATGGACTCCCTTGATGGTTCTCTTTTAGCCCTAGTTTGTGAGCCAACTTTTAACCCCAATGAATATTATAAAGCCCATGTGGCTCTATTTAAAAATTGGACCGTAGCCGATCAGTACGAACCGGGGTCAACTTTTAAACCAATTATTGTCGCCATGGCCATGGAAGCAGGGGCAATTAAAGCTAGTACGGTAGTCAATGATCCGGGGGCAATTACTGTCGGTCCCTGGACGATTAAAAATGCCTCTAAACAGGGTTATGGGGCGCTAGATATGGCCAGAGTTCTGCAAACCTCTAGTAACGTGGCCATGGTGCAAATTGCCCAAAAAATGGGGCGAGTTGATTTCTATAAAAGTTTATTAGGATTGGAAATAAATCAAAGGGTTGGTGTAGATTTACCCGGAGAAGTGGCAGGATATCTCAAACCCGAACAAGAATTTCTGGATAATGCCATTGAATCGGCCACCGCTTCCTTTGGTCAAGGTTTATCCCTAACGCCTTTAAAATTAGTACAGTTGCACGGTGCGCTGGCCAATGGTGGCACCTTAGTAACTCCCCATGTGATCAAAGGATTAGCCGACGACCGCGGCCGTTTGCATTGGCAGCCCGATTATCCCAGCAAAAAAGTCTTTTCTCCCACCGTGGCCCGGCAAGTGGTGGAAATGATGGAAACCGTCGTCAGCAAGGGGACGGGGGTAGCAGCCCAAATCCCCGGTTATCGCATCGGAGGCAAAACGGGAACTGCACAAAAAGCTAGTCCGACGGGGGGTTATCTACCTAACGCCAAAATTACCAGTTTTGTGGCGATTTTACCGATCGAATCGCCCCGTTATGTGGTTTTGGTGGTGGTGGATGAACCCAAGGGTGCGAATACTTTTGGCTCCACTGTTGCCGCTCCTGTGGCAAAAACGGTGATGAATACGCTCATTTCCCTCAAGGGTATCCCCCCCACCTCCAAGGTGGTTCCGGCGGGTTCTGCGACCAATAAACCCCCGCGGCACGATTAATTTAAGTCTTTTTGAAAGAGGCTTTATTTAACAAAGCACGGAGAAATATTATGGGGCTGTCATTCCTATTTCGATCCATACTTCTCTCAAATCTCATATAACTCCTGTAACCATCTCAAAAAATTTGCCGATTGGGGATGGGATTGATTAAGTATTCTTTGTTTTACTGCATCGTGAAGTTGTTTCCCCGGCGGATCTTGCCAAGCTAAATAGGTATGAATATTAGCCTTATCTAGATGATAATCTCTATAGGTTGCCCCTTGTTGTTTTGCCTCTATCACCTTGTTTTGTGTATATTGCCAAAGATTATTATCGGGAACTAAATAGGCTAAAAAAGTCTCTAACATCCCTCTAGATTGATTATCTGGCATCATCCACACACCGAATTTTATCCCCGATTCTAGAGTCATAATTAATCCCTCTGCTGGTAAATTTTGAGGTAAGCTAGGTATATTTGGTAAACAGGCATTATATAAACTTTTCCAACGATTATCAGGTTCTTCGTCCGCATCTATGACAATTCCTAAATGAGTTAGTCCCCTATCATTGATTTCATTGTAAATATTATCCCTATCGAGTAAATTCTCAATACCATCGGCCGGTTTAATATAGATAATAGCTGTGTCTTTTTTCTCTCCCCAAGAGATGCCATGGGCTTCTGCTAATTCGGGAATCACTCTCATTTCTTCTCTTCCCTCTACCAAGAGTTTTTTAGGATGTATTCTGGGCATTTTTAGCGAACCTCAATATCTCTTTCAGAAGCGAGGTAAATTTGTCTAGTATTAAAGGAAACTGCTTTTTCCTTGTCCCTATCTATCCTTTGAATAGTAATATCGTTATCAGTAATTTTTTCTTCGGTAATTAATTCGCCTAAACTTTGCCAACAATCGCGGCTGTGAGTGGTGGCAAATACCTGAATATTGAGTTTTTTGGCGGTTTCCCAGACTACTTTCCACATATCAGTCATGACAGTAAAATGCAATCCACTATCAATTTCATCAACTAATAAAATTCCATTTTCAAGATTAACCATCGCTAAAACTAATCCTAACATTCGCCAAATTCCATCGCCTAAACTGCCAATAGGGATAGGTTGATCATGATTTTTAATTTTGATTAAAAACCCACCTCTAACACCTAGGTTATTTGAAGTTAAATACTTGCCAGAACCAACACTGGCTATCCTTTCAATTTTTGGCTCAATAATTTTCAAAGATTCAATAATTAAATCTTCTACAGGAGAGAGAACAATGTTATCAAAAAGTGCTGCCATATCAGAACTTGTTAGAGAAAATGGTGTTAAGAACTTCAATTCAATTTTATTATCAATACCTATTTTATGGGAAATTCTGCTTAAACTAGCTATTCTTCTTATGGAATCTCTGGCAAGAGTACCGTTGGCAAGAAGTTCCATTTCAATAGGTTTTTGTGAGCCAATCCATCCAATACTTAAAAGAAGTTTACCCCATTCCTCATTGTCGAAATTGTGATCATTATTTTGATTTAGATCATCATTTTTGTCTGAAAATAAAGATAGTTGTATAG
Organism: Microcystis sp. M113S1; assembly: GCF_020246945.1. Taxonomy (NCBI): domain Bacteria; kingdom Bacillati; phylum Cyanobacteriota; class Cyanophyceae; order Chroococcales; family Microcystaceae; genus Microcystis; species Microcystis sp. M113S1. The sequence goes on from NZ_JADBSA010000401.1 coordinate 14,219, forward strand.
GAATGCTTTCAACAGAAATGGTAACACTTGCTAGATAGGATTTGCCATATCCACTGATGATAATTTTTTTACTTGGGATGATTTCATGCCCATGAAATAAATGACAAATTTCAAAAACTTTATTGCGACTAGGTAGATTACTTTCTGACCAACCAAACTCACCTCTATAGCTAATAGTTTCAAGAAATATATCTATATTATTCTGAGCATACAAAAACTGAATCGCTTCTAAAATAGAAGTTTTACCGCTATTATTTTTACCTACTAAGAGATTAATTCGACCAAGATTGGCCATCTCAAAATTCTGAAACCCGCGAAAGCCTTCAATTTTTAGGGATTGTAACATGAGTGATTACCCCGGATTTTCAGTTATTAAATCTAGTTTATCTCAACCCCAGTAGCCAAAGCCCCCGACGAGACTAGATAGCGCAGACTCACCTTACCATCGCGGATTAACTCAATCAGCGCTTTTAGTCCCTTTTCACCTTTCGAGCATTATAGTTGGTTTCGGCGCAGAAAACCAGCAAAAACATGACTACAGAGGGAATCGCTGACTCTAGAGATTAATGACATCAGATAATAAGGTTAGCGATAAATTCCTAGCTGCTGATACAGTTCAACTTGATCTTTGACAACAGTTAAGGTTTTTTGTTCTTCAATATTCTGAATAGCTTGTTGAGTTTTTTGGTTAAAATCGCTTATCGTATAAGTCCCTTCTGCAATTCGTCGTTCTTTTTGCGCTTCTTCTAAAAATTCAGCTAGGTGTTTTTTTAGATAGGTTGCCAGGGTATCTTGTTGTTCTTCAGAAAGCAGTGCAATTTGATCGAAAGTTTCTTGAATTAATTTAGTCCTAGGTATGTATTGTACTCCGAAGTTCAGTTTTTGAGGAAAAAAATCAAGATATAAATACTGCCCTAACACACCAAAACCTTTTATTTTTGATGTGTTACGCTTTGTTAACTGACTATTTACAATAAAGCCATTTCCCCCACCACTTCCAAGCGGGTATAACTGCCGATTTTGAGGAATTTTTCCGAGAGAGATTCGGCCACATTGGGAGTAATCCAGCCTAACTGTTTGAGAATTTGCAAAGCGGCGGCATATTTAGCCCGTTTGGAACCATCTAAAGCTTTAATTGCTAATCCTAAACCTTCACCGACGCGCCCGATACATTGAATACCTTCGGCCCCGGCTTTACTGACGATTTCCCCTTGGCTAACCTGCATTAATTCCGTATCAAAAGCCCCTTCTCCGGCTACCATGCGGGGATGATAGGTCATGGCGCGGACGATTCTTTCTAAGTCTAAACGGTTGCCAGAGGCTAACTGGGCGTAGAGATGGGCCATTTGCCCCAACTGCATTGAATAGGTGGGCGCGCCGCAGTCATCGTGGGCGCTGATTAATTCATCTCCCGGCATTCCCAATAATTCGGCAATTTTGCTTAAAATTAGCTTCTGTATCGGACTAGAACGCCGGAGATAGGTATTTAATGGCCAGCCGCGCTGTTGACACACCGCTAACATCCCGGCGTGTTTACCAGAACAATTGTACTGCAAACGACTGCGTTTACCTTCTGGGAGGGGACATTGCAGGGCATTGGTATCGATATCGGCGCGCCAGAGAATATTAAAGACTTGACGGGCCTGTTCCACTGTGCCTTGGTGAGAACTACAGATAATGGCTAGATCCTTATCGTTGAGATCGGAGCGTTCGAGGGTGCCGGTACTGGTGACAGCCAGCGCTTGAAAAGGTTTCAGGGCCGAACGAATAAAGGCGCTAGTTTCGGCGCTGCCGGCGGTGGATAACACCCGGCCGCGGTCATCGCAAATAGCGGCCTCGACATGATGGACCGATTCAATAATACCTTCCCGGAGGAGATGAATTTCTAAGCGGTGGGTTGGTGAACGTTTTACCCTATTCATTCAGATTGGTGATTGGTTGCGGTTAGTGAGTGAAAAATAGCCAGAAAAGACCACTGATAGCGACAATTGCCCCTAGAATCAGGGCGGTTTTTTGTAAACGCTGGAGAATGGGCTGGATTTGATAGGAGACGATTAAACGATCGCGGGTTAAAATAGCGGCGGTTTTTGTCCAGATTTGGCCATCATACCAGCCCGACTCTTCATAAAATACTTTCTCCGATTGTAAGCGGTCATAGACGTAGATCCAGCCTAAATACAAGCGCAATAACACCAATCCTACCAAAATTGTCGAGCCAAAAATCCCCGCACAGAAGAAGAGAAAAGGGGCTTTTTTGAGGGGAAAACTAGCGGCGGCAATCGGTCCGACAATTAACCATGTCCATAACCATAACCAGAGAATTTTTTTTGTATAAGAGGCTACATCTATGGTAGCCCAACGAAAAAACCAAGATTCTTTTAATTGTTCGTACTCGTTAACCGGTTGCTGTTCTTCTGGGACGGGACAGAAATCAAGGGAGGATTTCATGGATTCTACTCCTCTAAATGGTTGCTAGGTAGAGGAATACGTTGAGCATGACCCCAAAAAGCTTCTAAATTATAAAATTCCCGCTCTTTTGGTAAAAAGATATGGACAATGATATCGCCATAATCCATCAGGATCCAGCTACCTTCGCTTTTTCCTTCCACTTGTCGGGGGGATTGTTGCCATTCTAGTTCCATAGCAGCTTCGATCGCATCCTCGATCGCTCGCACTTGGGTGGTAGAATAGCCGGTAATAATCAGAAAATAATCGGTTAAATAACAGATATCGGCGACTTTCAGGATGGCGATGTCCCCCGCTTTCTTGTCCTCGGCAGCGGTAACAATTGTCTCCAGAAACTTTTCGGTCTTGAGATTTTCGGCGATGGGGGTAATAATTCCAGTGGGATTGGTCATTCAGGTTGTGGTTATCCTTTGACTGAGGTGGTTGTAAGCGAGTCTTGAGATTATGTTAATCAATGGTTTTAGTTTCTGTTGGTTGTTCTTTAACAATTTGTAACGCCCAGTTGCGGGTTAGCACGGTGCGGGGATGAATGGGACAATGGCTACTTAAAAGATATTTTAGGGAATAATCGCAGGTTTGTTGAACGCTTTTATGGAGATTTTGATAGCTGAGTTGTCGTAGGGCGTTTAATTCGGGTGTATCGCCGCGATTGGGTTCCAAGGCATCGGCAATAAAGACTATACAGCTAAGATCGCTCATATTGGGTTGACCGAGGGTATGATTGCGAATTGCTGCGAGAATTTCCTCATCGGTAACGTTAAATTCTTTTTGGGCGACAATCGCACTCACATCGGCGTGGAGTAAGTGAGGATGGGATAAACAGATATTATCCACGTCTATTCCCGCCGATTCCGCCATTTTTAGCATTTTTTTGGGCTTGAAAAATTTGGCCAGATCGTGTAGTAATCCCGCTTGCCCTGCTTGGACGGGATCGAGACCGTGATGACTAGCTAAATCAATACACATGGTCTCTACACCGAGAATATGTCGCAGACGGTGTTCGTTGACGTTTTCTTTTAACCAGTCGATAACTTGCTGTCGCATCTTTTTTTTGCCCTTGTGGAACCCCAAAACGATTGTAACAATTACTATACAATTTTGCCTATTGCTACCGGGTTCGATCTTTACCAATCATCCTCGCGACTAGCTTCTAAAACTTCTTCTTGCTGCCAATCATCCTGAAAAGGTTGTACCACTTTACCGATCGCATCCGCTACAAAAGACTTAATAAATTCTTCCTTGCGACTGAGTTGAAATTGTCTTTGTACCACTTCCGTCATGCCACCGTCTCCCCAGTCTTGATCGTGACGGAAATATTCGATAAAACTTTTGCCGGCAATGCGGGTTAAATAGGCGGCACTGACCCCTTGAATTGCCTTACCGACTATATAGGTAGTAAAGTTTAATTGTAGGATTCTGGCTAATAATTCTACTGCTCCTTTCACTACTCCCAAACTAACTAGGGTTTTGCCCAAAGATAAGGCCAATTCCTTGCCTCGATCGCTGTTAATTTCACAGCCATAAACTTGACCAATTTCCCTGACCATTTGAGCATTAACCGCCGCCGTTGCTAACAGATCGAACACTGGTAAGGGAGTCACTGCAATTACTCCCGCACCGATCCACTGATAGCGATCGATAATTTTATCAGCTTGGCGACGACGTTGGCGATCAATAATTTTCCTAGCTTCTTCTCCTAATCTTTGGGATTGTAAGAGGATATTATCCGCCACTAAATCCTCCCCTTCGGCCCGTAAAACTGAAGCCAAACGTTTAATTAAAGCTAAAATATCTGGTTCCGGTGTGATCATTTGTCCACCGGTTAGCTGCACAGGTTGGGGATTAGCAGCGACGGCAATAATATCGGCGGAAAGGACCACTCCTTTAAGACGTTCTCGTAATTGTTTTAAAATAATGTCTCGATCTTCATCACTATAGAGATCGATTTTATTAAAGACTAAGAGAGAACGTTTTCCCATATCAATTAAACGCAATAAAGGGGCGTATTCCGATTGTCGAATATCGTTATCAATGACAAATAAAAGTAAATCTGCTTCCGTGGCTAATTGTCGCGCTAACTGTTCCCTTTCACCTCCGGCTGCACCAATTTCGAGAATGCCGGGGGTATCGGTAATTTGAATTTCCCGATTCACACCTTTCATTTTTAAACTATAGGTTTCCCCTTTTTCCGTGGTTCCCATGGTTGCCTCCACATTGCCCACCATTTGACCGATGAGAGCGTTAATTAGAGAGGTTTTTCCCGCCGATCCTGTGCCGAAAACGATGATTTTAACTTCTTTTCTGGCTAAACTTCGCTCAATTTCTTGGGAACGCTTAACAAAAACCTGTTGGGTTACTTTATCTTGAATTTGCTCCACTTGTTGCCGGATAGCTTTTAAGGTTTCCCCGGCGGCCTCGGTTTTTTCTACCGGTAATTTTAGGGGTGGACGGGAGGAAGAATGCAACCCGCGGCGACTTTTTTGGCGCTGGGGCAGCAGGTAAAAGTAGTATAAAAGAATGTAGATCAGCAAGCCCAGCAGTCCGATAATGAGCAAAAGCAGAATATTAGCTAAGATAGGAGCGGTAAAGGCGATCTGGATGTAAAGACGATAGATAGAGTTGACTAACCACAACATTAATCCGAAAATAAAGCTCAGACCAATGATTAAAGCGGCAAGACGGGGTAATTTCATCAGCTTTAACGGTAGGGGATTGCTTGATCTTGATCTTAGTTCTTTGCCGGCCGATTGTCGGTAACTAGAATAGACTATTATCTATGAAGTAGGGAGGCACAATTATTTGTAGGAGCAGTAGCGTAACCCATGCGGGCGTTGGGTTTCATGCTTCAACCCAACCTACGTTCTTCCCCACTTCCCCATCTCCCCACTTCCCCACCTCCCCACTTCCCCACTTCCTTCGGGCCAGAAAAGGGGTAAGATAATAAGTTTAGTGATAAGATGACCGAATTGTAAGCGGGGACTTGATATGGCAGAAACCCTATTATTTAATGCTTTGCGACAGGCGATCGATGAGGAAATGGGCCGCGACCAGACAGTATTTGTTTTAGGTGAAGATGTGGGTCATTACGGCGGTTCCTACAAAGTTACCAAAGATCTCTACAAAAAATATGGCGATTTAAGGGTTTTAGATACTCCCATCGCTGAAAATAGTTTTACGGGCATGGCAGTGGGGGCAGCCATGACGGGATTGCGTCCGATTATTGAAGGCATGAATATGGGTTTTCTTCTCCTTGCCTTTAACCAAATTGCCAACAATGCCGGGATGTTACGTTATACTTCTGGCGGTAATTTTAAAATCCCCATGGTTATCCGCGGTCCGGGGGGTGTGGGGAGACAATTAGGTGCGGAACATTCCCAACGTTTAGAGGCCTATTTTCACGCAGTACCCGGTCTAAAAATTGTCGCTTGTTCCACTCCCTACAACGCTAAAGGTTTATTAAAATCGGCGATTAGAGATAATAACCCTGTGCTTTTCTTTGAACACGTTCTTCTCTATAATCTCAAGGAAAATTTACCTGATACCGAGTATCTTTTACCCCTAGATAAAGCGGAAATCGTTCGCCAGGGAGAAGATATAACCATTCTCACCTATTCGCGGATGCGTCATCACTGTTTACAGGCATTAAAACAGTTAGAAAAAGATGGCTACGATCCAGAAATTATCGATTTAATTTCCCTAAAACCCTTTGATATGGAGACAATCGCCGCTTCGATTCGCAAGACTCACAAGGTGATTATCGTGGAAGAATGTATGAAAACGGCAGGAATTGCTTCCGAGTTAATTGCTTTAATTAATGAGCAGTTATTCGATGAATTAGATGCCCCTGTGTTAAGATTATCTTCCCAAGATATACCGACACCTTATAACGGTAATCTAGAAAGATTGACGATTATTCAACCTAATCAAATTGTCGAAGCTGTCCAGAAAATGGTCAGCGATCGCATTTAACAAATTCTCCTTTTGATACCGAAGTTATGCAGAGACAAAATTGGTTATTGTTACTGATCATCGGCCTAGTTGTTGCCTCGATCGTCATCCTGATTAAGTTACCCCTACAATTAGGTTTAGACCTGCGCGGTGGTAGTCAATTAACCATTCAGGTTAAACCCACTGAAACCGTCAAAACCATTCAACCTAATGATTTAAAAGCGGTACAAAATGTGATTGAAAACCGCGTTAATGCCCTCGGTGTTTCTGAATCATTAGTGCAGACTGTGGACAGTAAAAATCAGGTAATCGTGCAACTACCTGGGGTCACAAATCCCAAAGAAGCTGAGAGAAACTTAAATGTTCAGGCCCAATTAGAATTTCGTCAGCAAAAACAAGGTACAGAAGGAGAATTTCGGGCTGAATATTCAATTTTTCAACAAAAAAAAGCGGAATTAGCCGCCCTCAAAGCCGAGAATAAACCCGAAAATGCCGCTAAAATTGCCGAACTAGAACAATCTCTGCAAAAATCTAAACAGGCAATTTTAAATCTATTTGAATCGGTGGACTTAACTGGAAAAAATCTGCAAAATGCCACTATTAGTTCCACCCAAGGGACTAACTGGGAAGTGGCCATTACCTTCGACTCGGAAGGGGGCAATAAATTTGCCGAACTGACTAAAGCGATCGCGGGTACTGGTCGCAGTATTGGGATTTTCCTCGATAATGAATTAATTAGCGCCCCGGTGGTTGATGTGCAGTTTGCCCAAACTGGTATTACTGGAGGCAGGGCCGTGATTACTGGTAATTTTACCGCCGAAACTGCCAACGATCTAGCGATTCAATTGCGCGGTGGTTCCCTCCCTTTTCCCGTCAAAGTCGAAGAAATTCGCACCGTTGGGGCAACTTTAGGCCAAGATAGCATCCGTCGCAGTATCTACGCTGGTTTAGTGGGTTTACTATTAGTTTTAATCTTCATGGCGGTTTATTACCGTTTACCCGGTGTCATCGCTGATATTTCCCTGATTATCTATACTATACTCTCTCTGGGGGCTTTTGCCTTAGTGGGAGTCACGATGACCTTACCCGGTATTGCTGGATTTATCCTCAGTATCGGCATGGCTGTTGATGCAAATGTACTGATTTTTGAGCGCACCCGGGAAGAATTAAGGGCCGGAAAATCTTTATTTCGGGCGGTAGAGTCGGGATTTTACCGGGCTTTTTCCAGTATTCTTGATAGTAATGTCACTACTTTAATCGCCTGTGGTGCCTTATTTTGGTTGGGTTCGGGATTAGTCAAAGGTTTTGCCTTAACTTTAGCCATTGGGGTAGCTGTGAGTATGTTTACCGCTTTAACCTGTAGTCGCACGCTCCTGTTAATCACCGTGTTAAACGTCCCCAGCGTCCGTCAAAAACCCCAACTTTTCTGCCCTAATTTACCAGCAAACCAGTAGTTATTAGGGAAATGGGGAAATGGGGAAATGGGGAAATGGCGAAATGAGGAAATGGGGAAATTCAACTAATACCCCAACCCCCAACCCCCAACCCCCAACCCCCAACCCCCAACACCCAACCCCCACTCACCTCTTACTCAATATGGCATTTAACGTTACAAAACAGCGTAATTTTTGGTGGACAGTCTCGGCCTTGCTGACGATTGGTAGTATTTTGGCCATGGTGATTTCTTGGTTCACTATTCAAGCGCCTTTGCGACCGAGTTTAGATTTTGTTGGTGGCACGAGAATTCAGATAGAATTAGCCTGTGCCAAAAAGAATAACTGTGAGAAACCCTTAACTACTGCCGAAGTGCAAGTGATTTTAGACGAGGAGGGATTGAGTAACAGTAGTGTGCAGGTTTTGGATAAATATACTTTATCGGTGCGGACGAAAACCCTCGTAGAAGAACAGAGAACAAAATTACTCGACACTTTAAATCAGAAAATCGGCACCTTTGACCCCGAAACCAGTCAAATCGATACCGTCGGTCCCACCATCGGTCAAGAATTATTTAGGTCGGGATTTTTGGCCCTATTAGTTTCCTTCTTTGGCATTGCCGTCTATCTAAGCTTTCGTTTTCAACGGGATTACGCTTTTTTTGCCATTGTCGCCCTCTTTCATGACGTTCTAATTACCGTGGGCGTATTTGCGGTTTTAGGCTTAATTGCGGGGGTAGAAGTGGATAGTTTATTTTTGGTTTCCCTCTTGACAATTGTGGGCTTTTCTGTTAACGACACAGTGGTAATTTATGATCGCGTGCGGGAAAATTTCGCCCAAACTCCTGAACTATCGGTGGATGAAATTGTCGATAATGCGGTGAGTCAAACCCTAGCTCGTTCGATTAATACCACCCTGACCACTTTATTGCCTCTGGTGGCGATTTTTCTCTTTGGTGGCACCACCTTAAAATATTTTGCCCTAGCTTTAATTATCGGTTTCGTAGCCGGGGCCTATTCGAGTATTTTTATCGCTAGTACCCTACTCGCTTGGTGGCGCGGTCGTTCCCATCGAACTAAGATAGTGCAAGCTTAAAAATGGCTTTTGGTTGTCAGCTAAGTTTTTGGGACAATTTCGTCAAATATCGGCTTCACCAATCATAATTGCTGTCAAAATTGACTCAACTGCTACTGCTGTCGTCCCAGACAAGAAAAGTCCGGGATAGACAGCAGTATGCCATCTTGGATGCAGCAGAGTTTTACAGCCTCTAACTGTCGAAAAATTAAATCCCAATGAATGATGAACCGTGGCAACCAAATCAAAATGAGCATCGCCTTTTTTTGAGTATTGAGGTATTCCTTCTTTAGGACAAATGATTTCTGTTAAGAAGCCTTGTTTTTGACTCATAAGATGGAAAGATTGACCCCATTGCATAAATTGCTTAAGTAGGCGATCTTTTTCCTGTTCAATTAATTCTCCTTCTTCGTCTAAAGGAAATTGAGAATTAATCAAGACAATTACGATAGTTTGCGGAGGAACTTGCCAATCAGGTAGCAATTTTTCCCAGTTATGAACCATAAATGGGGTAGGAAATTTTATATATCTCTCTACAGAATTCATGTTTAAGCAATGAGATTGATAGAAGCAATTATATCATAAGTCAACCTACGAAACTTAAAAAGACCTATTAGTTAATTTATTACCGTCGTAGTCGCCTCATCAAAGGAATAAGTTGGTGGTGTAGGGATTTTATTAAGGGTTTGACAATCCGTTAAATATTGTTCAATGACGGTTTGAAAAGCCTGTTCTAGCTCATCAACGGAAAGACCATCAAAAACAATAATATCTTCTATATTAATGACACGACCAAAAAATAAGCGATCGCTGGCATCATATTCAATCACAGCTTCATAGCCTTTGTATTGCATTAGTTTACTCCTGCTTTAATTAAAAATTTACGAATAGCTTTAATTGGGTATCTTTTTAGTTCCTTTTGGGGGTGCGGGGAATGAATATTAAGGGAAATTTCATTAAGATCAAATCCCACTCTTGAGCCATCACCTTATAGCGGTATGCAGTCGAATGAGGTATAGTGCAACAGGCTATGAGTCAGTCTAGGCAAGACTTTGTCTGTATCTCACTCAAGCGAATACCGCTATATCATCCCAAAAGATGTTACGGCGGATGGGATCAACAAAAATAGAATCATAGGTTTTTCGCTGTTTTCTATTCATTTGTTGATTATAGTCTGATTACCAACTTAACATCTAAGCAATACTAATGATCGCCTCTTCCCCAGAATCTAAACCGCGATCGTCCCTTTAGAGAGGGGACTTGAAACACCTGATCAGTCAGAAAAAAGTGATTGTTTCTCCCAAATTCGACTGTGCTTTCGGATTCTTAAATTTGGACTTATACTGAAGTGAGAGATCAAATTGCCATCAGGAGTCAAGATGATTACGTTTGAAAATGCGTTAGAGGTAGTCAGTCAATTACCTAGAGAACAGCAAGAATTATTGGCTGATATTGTCAAAAAGCGGTTAGTGGAAGTCAGAAGACGAGAAATTATGGAGGAATGTCGTGAGGCGTTGGCAGAGTACCGAACAGGGAATTTAAAAGCAATGTCAGCAGAAGAAGTTATCTCAGAATTACGTTGTTACCTAGAAAGCGACGAGGATTCGTGAGAGAGTTAATTTTAACGACTAGGTTTAAGCGATCTTTTAAAAAATTTGTCCAGCGTAACGCGGCATTACAGCGACAAGTTGAAAAAACGTTACTGCAAATGAGGGAGGATGTCTTTGCGCCCAATTTGATGACCCATCGCCTAAAGGGTGAGCATGATGGACTAAAGGCTTGTTCTTGTGGATATGATTGTCGGATTATTTTTACGATTCAAAAAAACGAGCAGACGACTCAAGATGAGATTGTTTTGCTCAATATTGGGACTCACGATGAGGTTTATTGAGGGTTGTTAATGGATTAAATTCTGTTGATTCTTTCGTTTATTTTTCTTGGTATCGCTGGATGTATTCTGGATCAAAGACTTGGGAAAGTAGGTTTTGAAATTCCTCTTGTTCCGCTTTGGTTAACTGTTGTTCGTTGGCGGAACGGGAGGGGTCGCCACCGGATTCTAGGTATCGTTCGCGAGCGAGTCTAGAGAGTTGTTGTAAACGTCTAGCTTTTTGTTGTCGAAGTTGTTCGGCGTTAGTCATAGTCTTGCACGAATTCAAAAGGAACAATTTCTCCGTCAGGAAGAATCACCGATGTGGGTAAAGTAGGACTTAGGGTTTCGATATACCACAGCCCACTACTAGGATTAGAGAAACTGTATAAGACAATCGCTAGGGTTTCGAGGGCGTTAAAAACTAAAAATTGTTCTTCGGTCGGTTCCATCGGTTATTGTTGACATCCTCACCGCCGTGAAACGGACGGTGATTCCCAAACCTCACGATTTGGGTTTCTGCTTCTTTCCCTTGCGGGGTTCCGCACCTGCCTTAACAGATTTACTCTGTTCTGGTCTTATGGTCGCTCTACAGACTGACACCGCAAGTCCTGCGGCCAA